>JANTFW010000018.1 GCA_024763245.1 Flavobacteriaceae bacterium
CTCTGCTAACAAGGCTTTACCTTCGGTGCTGTTTTTAGTGTAATAATACAAACGTAGTAAACCCTCGGCTGCCTCATCTTTTAACTGGTACATTTTTTTTTGCACACGTATAGCATCATTAAAATTTTGTTGTTTAGTATATATCTCTTTTTGTAGATCTAAAATCCAATAGTTGTCAGGAGCTACTACCAAGGCTTTTTCACAAAAATAAACGGCATCGTCATATTGTTTTAACGCAAAAAAGTTCTTTGCCTTTTCAAAAAGCATCGCTATGTTATTGGGATATATTTTTTCGCAAAGCGCCAGTTCATTCAAAGCCCTGTCATAATTTTCGATATTTCGTTCCTGAACAGCATCGATAAAATGATCTTCAAATTTTAAAAACTTTCGTTCTTTTTGAAGTTCACCATCGGAAAAATCCAACACACTTTTTAATTCCTCTCCGGAATCATCCTGTGCTGTTGACAGCAGAGAAAATCCTAAAAAAATAATATGTACAAAAAAATATTTCATTTATTTTAACTCCGAAAAATCGCCAAGGCTTACACTAGTAAAATTACCGTCAAAGGTAACTTTATTACCGATCATAGCATTATCAAGATTAGCATTACGAATGCTAACTTCGTTTTGAAGTAACGAATTTGTTAAAGTTGAATGTGTAATCGTACTGTTATCTCCAATGGACACATAAGGTCCTACAGTACTGTCTTTTAACACAACCCCTTTTCCAATATAGCAAGGAGGAATAATAGTAGCATTATCCAGTACAACAGTAGGATCTACTAGATTTTTACCGGATTTTTGAGCATAGTCCAATATTTTGCTGTTGGTTTGTACCGTTACCGTTTTATTTCCATTATCCATCCAATCGGAAACCGTGCCGGGGACAAATCGAGCACCTTTCCTTTTTAAGTTTTCTAAAGCATCCGTAAGTTGATATTCGCCACCACGACCCTTTATCTTATTTTCCATCAAATAATCTATTTCAAAGCGAATACGTTCGGCCTCTTTGAAATAGTAAATACCAATTATAGCTAAATCTGAAATAAAATCCTTTGGCTTTTCAATAAAATCTGTAATTACACCATCATGCAATTTTACAACACCAAATTGTTCCGGATTTGTTACTTTTTTAACCCAAATTACACCATCATAACTATTGTTTAGGGTAAAATCTGCTTTAAATAAAGTATCAGCAAAAGCAATAACACAAGGTCCATCTAATAGGGTCCGTGCTTGATATATGGCATGAGCTGTTCCTAAAGGTTCTTCTTGAATAAAGACTTGTGCTTCTGCACCTAATTCATGTGCAATGTTTATCAATTGACTTTCGGTGTTTTCAGGAAATCCTTTAGAGGCCGGCCCGATAATAAAGCCTATTTGGGTTACTTTTTGTCCCACTACCGATACGATTTCTTCGACCAATCTTTGAACAATTGGTTTTCCTGCAATAAGTGTTAAGGGTTTAGGCACCGTTAAAGTGTGGGGTTTTAAACGAGAACCAATTCCTGCCATTGGGATAATAATACGCATATAAATATTTTTAAATTTGGGTTATAAAAAGTGGTAAATATACTACCGATAAACTCAAATAGCAAATGTCTGAATAATTGTTAAACAAAGTACAATAAAATCAGTATATTGCCTTGATAAATAGTTAAAAAATCTACGATGGAATTAGTCCCTGAAAAAATAACAGTATACGCAGAAAAACACTCCGATGATGAACCTAAAATTTTACAAGAGTTACGGCGTGAAACCTGGCAAAAAGTAATACTTCCCAGAATGCTTAGTGGGCATTTACAAGGACGATTATTAGCTATGATTTCTAAGTTAATCAAACCAAAAAAAATCCTAGAAATTGGCACGTATACCGGCTACGCTACAATCTGTTTAGCGGAGGGTTTAGCCAAGAATGGTATCATTCACACAATCGATTATAACGAAGAACTGGTAGATTTTCAAAAGAAATACTTTACAAAAGCGCAATTAGAAAATAAAATACAACAACATACCGGTACGGCACTTAGCATAATTCCTACGCTAAAGGATACTTTTGATTTGGTTTTCATTGATGCGGATAAAATCAATTACAGCAGGTATTTCGATCTGATAATCAATAAGGTTTCAAAAGGTGGTATAATACTGTCTGACAATGTGTTATGGAATGGTAAAGTGATAGAGGAAGTAAAAAAAAATGATGTTGATACTAAAGCTATTATCCATTACAATTTGAAATTAAAAAATGATAAAAGAATAGAAAGTATATTACTTCCTGTTAGAGATGGTATTCATATAGCCAGGAAACTATGAACTAGATTTAAAAAATTATACATTTCCTTGCACAAGTTTGAAATATATTTTATAATTTTGCATACTAGTAACTCCTTAAAAGTTAAGGAGCTCAAACGTAAATTTTGAAAATAATCTAATTTAATTTATTTAAAATGAAACATGTAAAAGTTGCCATTTTGGCTTTGTTGGTTTTTGTTGGTTTCAACAACCTTAACGCACAGGATAGAAATAATCCTTGGGCTGTAAATTTTGGTATAAATGCAATTGATTTTCATCCTACAAATTATGACGGTAACCTGAATGATGATGGTTATAGTTCAGAATGGTTTGATGAATTTTTTAATGTAGGTGATCACTACAACACTATTCCTACTATTTCAAGTGTAAGTGTAGGTCGTTATTTAAGTGATGGTTTTACCTTAGAGGTTGGTGCCAGTGTAAATAAAATTTCTAAAATGGGTAATAACCCTGAGTACAATCCTGGTAACCTTGCTTTCCTTGCTGTTGATGGAAACCTTAAATTTGCTTTACAAAGCTTATTTGAAAAAAATGGATGGTTTGATCCTTATGTAGCTGCCGGTGGTGGTTATTCTTGGTTTGACTGGGAAGGAACCGGAACTCTTAATGGTTCGGTAGGAACTAATTTATGGCTTTCTGAACATGTTGCTTTTAACATCCAAACAGCTTACAAGCATTCTTTTGATAAATTATTTGCTCCATATTTCCAACATACAGTTGGATTATCAGTTAAATTTGGGGGTGTTGATACTGATGGTGACGGCATCTATGATAAAGATGATGCTTGCCCAGAAACATTTGGCTTAGAAGCTTTTAACGGTTGTCCTGATACTGATGGTGATGGTATTAAAGATGGTGATGATGCTTGCCCAAATGTAGCTGGTACTGCAGAGTTTAAAGGTTGTCCTGATACCGATGGTGATGGTATTGCCGATCCTGATGATAATTGCCCTAAAGTAAAAGGTAGTAAAGCAAATAAAGGATGTCCTGATACTGATGGCGACGGTGTATTAGACAAAGATGATAATTGTGTTGACGTTGCAGGTCCTGCCGCTAACAAAGGTTGTCCTTGGCCTGATACCGATGGTGATGGTATCTTAGATAAAGATGATGCTTGCCCTAAAGTAGCCGGTGTAAAAGAAGAAAAAGGATGTCCTGCCAAACCTAAAGAAGTAATTACTGTTGAAGCAAAAGCACAATTAGATGCCTATGCAAAAACTATTTATTTCAATAGCTCAAGTTCTACATTTAAAACTGGGGTTTCTAAAAAATTAGATGCCATTGCAGAAATTATGAAAGAATTTGGTGATGCAAAATTCCTAATTGCCGGTCATACTGATAGCCAAGGTTCAGCTGCATACAACCAAAAATTATCTGAAAAAAGAGCTGCTGCTGTTGTTACTTATCTTGAAAGTAAAGGTATTGCTGCAGGCAGATTGTCTTCTGTAGGATTTGGTGAAGACCAACCTATCGCAACAAATAAAACTAGAGCCGGAAGAGCTCAAAACAGACGTGTTGAAATTAATTTGACAAAATAATTTTCAACTCAACATACATTTTTATAAAAAGCCTTCCATATGGAAGGCTTTTTTATGCGATAAATTCGCTGTTAAATTTGTATTTTAGCTACTAGATTAATCTGTTCACATGGAACCTTTTTTACAAAATGTCGTCAAAAACCTTATCAAAACGGATATAAATTTTTCTGATGCTATTCTAGTACTACCCAACCAAAGAGCAGGTGTATATCTTAAAAAACACCTTAAAGATATACTCCAAGAGAATTCCTTTCTTCCTGATATTATTACTTTTGATAAGTTTGCAGAACAACTGTCCGGAATACCCAAAACTCCCGCCATTGAATTATTGTTTGACTTTTATACCGTCTATAAAAAAGAAACGCCACAAAAGCTTTTAGAACCTTTTGAAACCTTTGTTCAATGGGCTAAAGTAATTTTAGATGATATTAATGAAATAGATGCTTATCTATTAGACCCTAAATCTATTTTTGGGACTTTAAAAGAGATCAACGAAATCCAAAACTGGTCTCCGGATACCGAATTAACCCAAAACTATCTTACTTTTTTTCAAAAATTAGAAGTCTATTACAATGAACTCAAAAAATTACTAGCTTCCAAACAAAAAGCTTATCAAGGTTTACTTTTTAAAGAAGCGGTTAAATCCGTACATCTATTTATTGAAAATACAGATAAACACGTATTCTTTATCGGTTTTAATCATCTAACCACCAGTGAAATTCAAATCATTCAAGAATTACTAGTTGCTGATAGGGGTAAAATATATTTTGATATCAGTAAAGCATTACTTAAAACTAAAGCCGGGTATTTTATTTCTACGTATTTAGAAACTTGGCCCTATTTTAACAATCCAAAACGAAAAGAACTACCAGAATCTTCCTTTAATCCGGATGCTATTGAAATTATAGGCATCTCTCAAAATGTTGGGATGTTAAAATATGCCGGGGAACTTCTTCAAAAGAAAACAGTGAATTCAGAAAAGACCGCCTTAGTCTTAGCGGACCAAAGTGTATTGGCTATCGCACTAAATACTATCCCAAAAGATATCTTAAGTGTTAATATTACTATGGGAATTCCCTTAAAGCAGGTGCCTTTTTCTGATTTGATCAAAACTATTTTTGAATTACATAGTAATAGGGGAAAAAATGAGGGATATTATCACAAAAATGTATTTAAAATAATACAACATCCTACCATCCAATCACATATTAAAGGGAGTGACAAATGCTATGCGTATTTAGTCGAACAAAATAGGGCATACATCAGCTATACAGAAATTGTAGATAGCAATAAAGTATTCGAAAACTCAGAAAAAGAAATCATCAACAACATATTTAAACCCATACTCGATACTGATATTTATAGCATTTTAACTACAATCAGCCAACTTATAAACTACCTTAAAGACCGTGTATCTCTTTATGATAAAGAGATGCTATATCAACATTATCTTTTGATAGAGCAGCTCAAAAAACTGACTACTCGTTATAATTATATTACATCTATACGCGCTCTGTTCCAATTATATAAACAATTGCTCTTTTCAGAAAAAATCAGTTTTATTGGTGAACCTTTAGAGGGTTTACAAATAATGGGTTTTTTAGAAACGCAAGCTATAGATTTTGATCAATTAATTATTACTTCGGTTAATGAAGGTGTATTACCTAAAGGGAAACAAGCCAAAAGTTTTATCCCATTTGATGTGCGTAAGCATTTTGGACTACCTACCTATCAAGAGGAAGATGCCATTAGCAGTTATCATTTTTACAGACTCTTAGAGCGTACAAAAAAAGCTTTTTTACTCTATAATTCACAAACAGATAGTTTTGGTAGCGGAGAAAAAAGCAGACTTTTAACACAACTTATTTGGGATTTTCCTGATATAAAGCAAAAAATCATCCATTGTCCGGTTTCTTCAGCGCTCGGCACATTAAAACACATAAATAAAACACCGGAAATTCTATCTCAACTAAAAGGACTATGTCAAAAAGGAATCTCTCCTTCTGCATTGGGTTTGTATCTTTATAATCCTTTGGCCTTTTATTATCAAAAGGTGCTGGGAATAAAAGAAATTAAAGGTATTGAGGAAACGGTGGAGAACAACACTATGGGTACCATCATACACAGCGCTTTAGAAGAACTTTATAAACCCTTTATCGGCAAAACACTAACAGTCAATGCCCTTGAAAAAACAATATCAAGCATACAACAGAGCACCCATGCCGCATTTCAAAAAACCTATAAAAACGGGCAATTTAAGCACGGTAAAAATCGATTGATTTTTGAAGTAATTGTCAACTTTATTACACGATTTATTAAAAAAGAGTTACAGGAGGTCAAGCAGGGGAAAAAAATTAAAATCATTGCACTGGAAAAGGAATTAAAAGCAAGTATATCGTTTCAAAAATTCGATTTTCCAATTACTTTTAAAGGTTTTGTAGATCGAATCGATGAAGTAAACGGGGTACTTAGGATAGTTGATTATAAATCAGGAAAAGTCTTGTCAAACGAATTAAAAATCGATGATTTTCCTAAAATAAAAACGACCTATAAATATGCTAAGGGTTTACAAGTGCTCTTATATGCCTATTTATTTAAACACTCAAAAAAATATAATCATACCGGCGAATTACAGGCGGGTATCATCAGTTTTAAGAATTTAAATAGTGGATTTATCCCTGCCCATTTTTCAAAACAAAAAAATAAAGATTCTGCTATTACCAACGAAAAATTGGATCTATTTATAAACACTATTGAAGATTTGTTACTTGAAGTTTTTGATCCCTCAATCCCTTTTGTTGAGAAAGAGTAGCGTTTTACACGTAATTAATCTCCTCATTTTGTTAGTTTTTTGTAGTTTTACGACAAAGTAAACAATGTATCATTTGTTACAATCTAATCTAATAAAAAACTGTCAATTTGTCGGCTGAAAATAACGGCATACTTATTGCCAAAAAACAAGCAATAACTATTTAAAAATAAACAACATGACTGAAATGTTAACTAAAGAAGCCTTCTTAGAAAAGGTTTTTAATTTTGAAAAGAATAAAGAGTGGAAATTTGAAGGAAAAATCCCATGTATCATTGATTTCTATGCAGACTGGTGTCAACCTTGTAAAATGGTAGCCCCAATTTTGGAAGAACTTAGCGAAGAGTACAAAGGAAAAATCAACATCTACAAAGTAGATACAGAAGCAGAGCGTGAATTATCTGCTGCCTTTGGTATCCGTAGTATCCCTTCAATGTTGTTTTGCCCGGCAGACAGCGAACCTCAAATGGCAACCGGTGCATTACCAAAAAACAATTTAGAACAAATCATTGGAGAAGTATTAAAAGTGGAAAAATAATCACCTTCTTATACCTCATTAGAAAGCCAATCCGATTCAACGGATTGGCTTTTTTAGTATCTTTGAATTTCTTTCTAAATAGAATTTTATGCAAGATTTTCCAAAAGTGTGTGTTATTGGTGGTGGTAGTTGGGCTACAGCAATTGTCAAAATGTTAGCCGAAAACATCCCTCAAGTAGGTTGGTATATGCGTAGTCTGTATGCAATAGAACATATAAAAAGACACGGACACAACCCCAGCTACCTGAGTCAAGCTACATTTAACCCTGAAAAACTACAACTCTTTAACGATATCAACGAAGCTGTTACTTATGCCGATTATTTAATTTTTGCTGTTCCTTCTGCCTTTTTGCAAAGTGAATTGGATAAATTAACCCTACCTCTAGATCAAAAAATCATCTTTTCAGCTATCAAAGGTATTGTTCCTGAATCCGGACTGATTGTTGGCAAACATTTTAATAAAAATTACAAGGTGTCTTTTAAAAAATTCGGTGTAATAACAGGCCCTTGTCATGCCGAAGAGGTCGCTATGGAGCGGCTCTCCTATTTAACCATTGCCACCCAAGACGAAGCTATTGGTAATAAAATGCGAAGCTTACTTTCTAGCGACTATATTAAAACAACGCTCTCCGACGATATTATCGGAACAGAATATGCCGCTATGCTTAAAAATATTTTTGCACTGGCTGCCGGTATTGCTCACGGATTAGGCTATGGTGATAATTTTCAAGCCGTCTTAATGAGTAACGCTATTCGTGAAATGAAACGATTTACAAAAAAGGTTTGGAAAACCAAACGTAATATCAATAACTCCGCTTACTTAGGGGATTTATTAGTAACCGGTTACTCGGTTTTTAGTAGAAACCGTACTTTTGGTAATATGATTGGTAAAGGCTACACTGTTAAATCTGCAATGATGGAGATGAAAATGGTCGCTGAAGGCTATTATGCCACTAAAAGTGCTTATAAAATAAACGTATTAAATAAGGCAAGAACACCCATTATCGATACGGTGTATCGGGTTTTATATGAGCAAAAAGACCCAAAAACGGAATTTAATGCTTTAACAACTTTATTAGACTAAAAGATGTATCGGCTGTTTTTTTTGTTTCTTTTTATTGCTTGTAAGAGTACTGATAAAACCGTTAAGCTTAGACCCATAAGAGATAATGAACAAGCGCATACGGCTTTTTACTACTTTCAGGTTTCTAAAAACAAAGATTCTATTATTCAAGTTTACCTTCAAAAAATAAAACGATCTCCCGCTAAAACAAAAGGCTATTATCCTAATACAATTATAGAAAGCAATAAAGTAAACGGGAATTGGTTGGTCTCCTTTTCTGGTAGCACACCTATTTATCAACTCCAAATAAAGGATCCATTGCTGGAAGATGTAGAATACATAGATTCTAATGGTAATTTTACCAAACAACGCATCTATCATAAGGAAAAAAGCTTTGTCTTACGTATTCCTTATCAAAATTCGATTAAAACCATTACATTTGAAAAGATATTGAGAAATAAAAATGTCCTGCAAACCCATGTCATCAATCAAATAAAACTGTAATGTACAAGTATCTATTTTTTCTAGTGATACAGTTCGCTGTGCTCGGTAATGTAATCGGACAAGTATTTGATGTGCGTACACTACTAAACAATGGACCTACGGATAAACGAATCAATTTTGTGTATATGGGCGATGGGTATACCGCAAACCAACAAGGTTTGTTTCTTACCAATGCACAAAGTGCTATGGATGCACAATTTAATTTTACACCTTATAAAGAGTACAAAAATTTCTTTAATGTCTTTGCAATTAAAGTAATTTCTAATGAAGAAGGTGTAGATCATCCCGGAACGGCTACCGACGTAACCGAACCCGTTTTTCCGGTTGGAACGGCAGATACCTATTTTGACAGTACTTTTGATTATTACAACATACACCGTTTGTTGGTTCCCAGCAATACAACGGCTATTTACGATGTATTAGCAGCAAATGCCGCATTTTACGACCAGGCAAATATCATCGTAAATACACCTTATTATGGGGGATCCGGAGGGAGTTATGCAACTGCCTCAACCAATTCACAATCCAGCTTAATTATGATTCACGAAATTGGGCATTCTTTTGTCAGTTTAGCCGACGAATATTGGGCGGGAAGTGCCTATGCCGCCGAAAAAGCCAATATGACTCAAGAATCCGATCCGACTTTAGTAAAATGGAAAAATTGGATTGGTGATGAGGAAATTGACACCTATCCCTACGGCTCATCATCACCGCAAAGTGATTGGTTTAGACCCCACCAATCCTGTATTATGCGCCAACTAAACGGGCAGTTTTGTGCCGTATGTAGAGAAGCCACCATAGATAAAATATACAATTTAGTAAGTCCTATAGATTCCTATTCACCTGCAGAAAACAACGTCTTACTTGATGGAGATGATCTATATTTTTCCGTCGATTTGATTTTACCAGATCCCAATACTTTAACCTTTAATTGGCTGTTAGATGGTGTTTCAATTAACACTTCGGATACTTCTATAAGCCTTACATCAGCCGAATTAGGAAATGAAGCCCATACCTTATCTGTTGTTATTGAAGATACTACCACATTGTCACGCACCTATACTTTTGCGAACGGTTATGTGTTTAGTGTAGATTGGAATATTAACAATATCCTAGCTAGCGGAGAAAATACAATTCAAAAATTTAACTATAAAATCTACCCAAATCCTACGGGTAACAATCTTACTTTTAGTTATAACGCACTATCCATTACAGAAGATTACATTGTGGTTATTACCGATATGCAAGGAAAAGAAGTATACCTAACTTCGTTTAGACCTCAAGATGGAATGCATAACACTTCTATTGATATAACTAATTTGTCATCAGGTTTTTATATATTTTCAATTAAAGCTTCAAATTACACAAAAGAATTCAAATTTTTTAAAGAATAAGTAAAACCGATACATCAAATGAAACGAATACTTCTTTTGGATAAAAACCATCCTTTATTACAAAAAGGCCTAGAGCAACTCGGTTATCATTGTGATAAGGAATATCAAAAATCAAAAGAAGAGGTAGAAAACGTAATACAGCCCTACCAAGGTATTGTTATCCGGAGTCGGTTTAAAATCGATAAAAAGTTTATAGATGCAGCACCTAACTTACAATTTATTGCACGTGTGGGAGCCGGTTTAGAAAGTATAGATGTAGAATATGCTCATAAAAAAGGGATTACCCTTATTGCAGCTCCAGAAGGTAATCGAAACGCAGTAGGCGAACACACTTTAGGGATGCTACTATCACTGTTTAACCACTTAAACCGAGCCGATAGAGAGATCCGCCAGGGAAAATGGTTGCGCGAAGCCAATCGGGGTATTGAATTAGACGGTAAAACCGTTGGAATTATTGGGTATGGAAATATGGGAAAAGCTTTTGCAAAAAAGCTAAAAGGTTTCGAGGTAACTACTATTTGTTATGACATTAAAGAGGGGGTTGGCGATGCGAATTGCCGACAGGTTTCCCTGCAACAGTTTCAAGAAGAAGCCGATGTGGTAAGTGTACATACCCCACACAATAAATCATCATATAAAATGATTAATACCGATTTTATTGCCGCCTTTAGAAAGCCCTTTTATTTACTAAACACCGGTCGAGGTACGGCTGTTGTAACAGATGATTTAGTAGAGGCACTCCAGAACGGTAAAATAGTAGGTGCGGGTCTTGATGTATTAGAATATGAAAAAACCTCCTTTGAAAACTTATTTGAAAATAAAGAGTTGCCCAAGGCTTTTGCTTATCTAATTAATGCTGATAATGTACTTTTATCACCACATGTTGCGGGTTGGACCGTAGAATCCAAAATAAAACTGGCACAAACCATTGTGGAAAAAGTAGCCTTGTTAAAGTAATTGCTTTTTCTCTTTATGACCTTTTAGCAAAAATCTTGATTAATAAGCTCATTTCTACTTGATCTCCTAAGATAAAATGTACATTAAGTCTAGAAAATATATGATACCTCAAAAGGCATTTTATGTATATTTGCAACGATAGAAAATAGCAACAAACGTGGCAAAAACAAAAAAAGTAACTCCTTTAATGAAACAATACAACAGTATCAAGGCAAAATACCCTGATGCTATGTTACTGTTTAGAGTAGGTGACTTTTATGAAACCTTTGCCGATGATGCCATAAAAGCGGCGAAAATTTTAGACATCGTGTTAACCAAACGTGGTGCCGGCAGTGAAACAGAAACCGCCTTAGCGGGTTTCCCTCATCATGCTATAAACACCTATTTACCAAAACTGGTAAAAGCCGGAATGCGTGTAGCAATCTGCGATCAATTAGAAGACCCTAAACTCACTAAAAAAATTGTAAAGCGTGGCGTTACCGAATTGGTTACCCCCGGAGTTTCGCTTAATGATGAAGTACTCCAATCTAAAACTAATAATTTTCTAGCCGTGGTGCATTATGCTAAAAAGTTATTAGGTATTGCTTTTTTAGATGTCTCTACCGGAGAATTCTTAGTGGCACAAGGTGATGTGGCTTATATAGACAAATTACTACAAAATTTTCAACCTAATGAAGTGTTGGTGCAAAAACAACATAAACGTCAATTTAACCAAGACTTTGGAGAGCGTTTTTACAATTATTATATGGAAGATTGGGTTTTTCAATCTGATTTTGCTATAGAAACAATAACTAATCACTTTAAGGTAAACTCACTAAAAGGTTATGGTATAGATGATTTAGTTTATGGAATTATCGCGGCAGGAGCTGCATTACACTATTTATCAGAAACCCAGCACAATCAATTACAACATATTACCAATATTAGTAGAATTGAAGAAGATTATTATGTATGGATGGATCGTTTTACGATTCGCAATCTAGAGCTCTATCAATCTAATGCAGTCGATGCGGTCAGTTTATTAGATGTTATTGATAAAACCATCTCGCCGATGGGTGGGCGTTTGTTAAAGCGTTGGTTAGCCCTTCCGCTTAAAGATGCTAACAGAATAAAAAAAAGACATGAAGTGGTAAAACACTTTATTGATAAGGAGGCTGTTTACGATAAAATCACGCAACAGATCAAACAAATAAGTGATTTGGAACGTTTACTGTCAAAAGTAGCCACCGGACGTATTAGTCCGCGCGAAGTAATTATGCTCAAAAGGTCACTGGATGCGATTATTCCCATTAAAGATCTTGCAACATCCGGCAACGAGGCTTTTAAAAGTTTGGGAGAACAACTACAAACCTGTAAGAGTTTGCGAGAACGAATTGATTTCGTATTAAACCCTGAAGCTCCTGTAAATATTCTAAAAGGAAATGCTATTAAAAAAGGCTTTTCTCCGGAGCTCGATGAATTGAGAGATTTAGCACAATCGGGAAAGACCTATCTCGATCAGATGTTAAGAAGGGAATCCGAACTCACACAAATTCCGTCTCTAAAAATAGCATTTAACAATGTATTTGGATATTATATTGAGGTAAGAAATACCCATAAAGATAAAGTTCCTGAATCTTGGACACGTAAACAAACATTGGTAAATGCCGAACGTTATATTACTCCGGAACTCAAAGAATATGAAACAAAAATACTAGGAGCAGAAGAAAAAATAAGCACATTAGAACAGCAAATTTTCAAGGAGCTGATCAGTTATATGTTGGATTATATACAACCCGTTCAACTCAATGCTCAGATAATTGCCCAACTTGATGTGCTGGCGTCTTTTGCTTATAGTGCTATCCAAAACAATTATGTACGCCCCAAAATAGATGAATCTACCGAGATAGAAATAAAAAATGGGCGTCATCCGGTAATCGAAAAACAGTTACCTTTAGGCGAGCCTTATATTGCCAATGATGTACTCTTAAACCGTAACCAACAACAAATTATTATGATTACCGGTCCTAATATGAGTGGTAAATCGGCTATTTTAAGACAAACAGCCTTATTGGTTTTACTAGCACAAATGGGAAGCTATGTACCGGCCGAAAATGCTCGAATTGGTATTGTTGATAAAATCTTTACACGAGTTGGTGCAAGCGATAATATTTCAATGGGTGAAAGTACGTTTATGGTAGAGATGAACGAAACGGCCAGTATTTTAAACAATATTACCGATCGTAGTTTGGTCTTGTTAGATGAAATTGGACGCGGCACCAGTACCTACGATGGTATCTCTATTGCTTGGGCAATTGCCGAATACTTACACGAACATCCGGCAAAAGCCAAAACCTTGTTTGCTACCCATTACCACGAATTAAATGATATGTCGCAAACCTTTGAGCGTATCAAAAATTACAATGTAAGTATCAAAGAGTTAAAAGATAAGGTCATTTTTTTACGGAAATTAGTGCCCGGTGGTAGCGAGCATAGTTTTGGTATTTATGTGGCGCAACTAGCCGGTATGCCAACAAGTGTTATTCATAAAGCCAAAAAGATTTTACAACGCTTAGAAAAAAATCATACAAATGAGGAAATTAAAGAACAACTTACTAAGGGAGCTAAAGAAGATGTGCAGTTAAGTTTCTTTCAGCTGGACGATCCTTTGTTAGAAGATATTAAAGAAGAGATACTAAACACCAATATTGACAGCCTAACTCCCATTGAAGCTCTGATGAAACTCAATGAAATAAAAAGGATGTTAATGGGAAAAAAATAATACTTGACTACAAAAAAAAACATACTGGTTACCGGAGGAACCGGATTAGTCGGTTCACATCTCTTGGCGTATCTATGCCTCCAAGGCTATAAACCCAGAGCTTTGTATAGAACCTCATCTCATCTTGAAAAAGTAAAAAATGTCTTTTCGTATTATCACACTAATTACCAAGAACTATATAATGCTATAGAATGGGTTAAAGGAGATATTACCGATATTCCTTCCCTAGAAAATGCATTTATCAATATTACTCACGTTTATCATTGTGCTGCTGTCGTTAGTTTTAGAAGAGAAGACGAAAACTTGATGCGTAAGGTCAATATTGAAGGCACTGCCAATATGGTAAACCTAGCCTTAGAACATACAGTAGAAAAATTTTGTTATGTTAGTTCTATCGCTACTTTAGATAAAAATGACAAAGCCACATATATTGATGAAACCCATGAATGGAATCCGGAAAACAACAATTACGATTATGCCATTTCAAAATATGGTGGTGAAATGGAAGTTTGGCGTGGCTCGCAAGAAGGTTTACCGGTAATAATCGTTCATCCCGGAGTGATTTTAGGAAGTGGCTTTTGGAATCATAATACCGGACGGTTTTTTTTAAATGCTGCCCAAAATTTTTCCTATTATACCACAGGTGTTACCGGTTTTGTAGGCGTTAAAGAGGTGGCTGAATTACTCGTGTTATTAATGGAAAGCTCTTTGTTTAATGACCAATTTATATTAGTTTCTGAAAATACTAGTTTTCAATATGTAATGACAGAAATAGCCTTGGCATTTGGAACAAAACCTCCTCACCGAAAAGTAACTCCTTTTTTAGCCGGTATCGCTTGGCGATTGACTTGGATACAATCCAAAATAACCGGCAAACAACCCATGATTACCAAACATTCTGCTCAGGCTGCACAACAATTCTATAGTTATTCATCCCATAAAATTCAGCAAGCCCTAAACTATACCTTTCCGAGTCTTAAAGACAGTATTGCAGAATATGCAAAAGCGTATCAGAAAGACCATTCTTAAAACGATATAATACTTATCAAGTGGTTTGAATTACTATCTTTGCAAAGATGAGTTTCGATATTACTTTATTAGTACCTTTAGCCACCTTTGCTATCATTGCTTTTGCCTCAGAGTCCATTTCAAAGTTCTTCGCTAAAATTCAATTACCCTTAATTAGTGGTCTAATATTTACAGGAATTATCGTAGGTCCTTATGTGCTTCAAATCATATCGAATGATTCGTTAACACAAGTTTCCTTTTTATTGAATATGGCACTTGCATTTATTGCTATGGCAGCGGGTAATGAATTGCATATCAAAGATTTGGGTAAGCGACTTAAAAGTATTAAAATAAATACCATTTTTCAGATTTCCTTTACTTTTATAATCAGCACATTAGGCATTTATTTTCTCGCGAATTATATCCCTTTTTTACAGAAAATGACTCCTTCGGTTAAAATGGCTATTGCTGCCTTATTAGGTGTAATTTTTATTGCCCGATCTCCTTCTTCGGCTATAGCTATTATACGAGAAGTGCGTGCTAAAGGTCCTTTTGTATCTACCTCAATGGGGGTGATTGTATTAATTGATGTGGTGGTGGTTGTTTTATTTGCCATCACCTTTTCGGTATCCGATAGCATTATTAATTCAATTCCTTTGGATATACTACATCTTATCTATATTGGCTTGGAATTATTGGTTTCTGTATTTTTAGCCTATATAATGGCGAAGTTAATGGAATTTGGTTTTTTGGTTCGTATCCCAAAATTTATCAAAACCTTCTTGTTGTTACTTTTGGGCTATTCCTTATTTCCATTATCCGCTTTTATCCTTTCTTGGAGCCAACATCATTTAGCGATTGAGTTTTTTGTAGAACCTATACTTGTCGCTTTATTAGCCTCTTTTTATGTCACCAACTACACCAAAAATCAGTTAGAATTTAGCAGTATTTTACACACTAACGGCAATTGGATTTATGTCGTATTTTTTACACTAACCGGCGCCTCTCTTTCCATTGATTTGTTTCTAGAAGTATGGCAAATAGCCCTTGTGTTATTTGGGATTCGATTAATCGGGTTGGCTTTGGGTGGTTTTGCCGGTGGCTTTGTAGCTAAAAATCCATTGCGGCATATTAAGTACGCTTGGTTACCTTATGTAACCCAAGCCGGTATAGGGATTGGTTTAGCAACAGAAATCTCCGAAAAATTTCCGGTATGGGGAAATGACGCATTTACCCTTATTATTGCGGTAATTGTATTGAGTCAAGTTGTGGGGCCGCCTCTTTTTAAATATGCTATTTCTAAGGTCGGCGAAGCACATCTTAAAGCTCCTGATCACGAATTTGATGGGATTAAAGATCTTTTAATTTTCGGCTACGAAAATCAATCTTTGGCTATTGCCCAAAACCTAATTACAAAGGGTTGGCATGTTAAAATTGTGACCTTCTTACCTCCTGAAAAAATTGACCCTATTGACACGGTAGAAATTATCAGTATTGATACCATCAACTTAAAAGCACTACATCGTTTACAAGCCGATAACATTGAAGCGGCATTACTCCTTTTATCGGATAAAATGAATTTAAAAATTGCTGAGTTATTATACGAACATTTTGGTACAAGAGAGGTAGTAGTACGTATTAATGATCGATCTTGTTATACGGATTTTAAAAACCTCAATTGCTATGTGGTAGATCCCTCCAAGGCGATGATAAATCTCTTGATGCAATATATAAAATCACCGGGTTCTGCCAGTTTATTGTTAGGAGAACTCAAGGGACAAAGCTCATTGGATATTGAAGTAAGAGACAAAGCTGTAATTGGTAAATATTTGAGAGATTTACACTTACCATCAGATATTATTGTACTATCTATTATCCGAAAAGGGCAAGTAATCGTTACCCATGGATACACCAAACTAGAACTGGGTGATATTATGACCGTAGTAGGTAATGAACATAGTTTGGAACTCTTAAATGTTAAATATAGTGTGGTGGTTGAATAACCCTAACAAAACTATTTTTTTAGTATATGTAAATATTCCTCTGTTTTATCAGCAATATGGTTTCGATTGATATCTTTGTCTGCTTTAAAACGACGGTAAGGGGTTGAAGCCAAGCTATAGGCGCCATGCTTTTGCATTATATCTTTTATTTCATCAATAGTCAGTAAGCCCTCATTGTTATAACTGAGAAAAATGTAGTTGAATTTTGCCTTTTCTAATAATTCTTCGAAGGCTTTGGCCACTGTTCTTTTGCTACTATACTCTGATTTATTATAGGAACGCAAGCCCGTTTTACCTTTAGGAATAAACCAATCATAGCGTGCAATGGTATTTAGCATATGGTAATTAGCCCCGTATTGACGTGCGTTATAAGGCGGATCCAAATATAAAATATCCCCTTGTATTTCGTTAATCAACTGATTGCTATCCTTATTATATACCCGGTGTTTTTTAGTGTCGGTTGTAAAATCGGCAGCTTCTAAGATAAGAGGTTTTTGTGCTGATTTTTTAAGTTTTTTTAGATATGCACCATATACCGAAGCCGTATTGGCCACTTTGTCGGCACTTTCTAACAAACTGGCTAATAAAAAATAATACAAATCCTCATTAATGGCACCTTTGGTTTTCCAATCTTCTATTTGCATTCGAATAGCATCAATTTTTTTTCCGTTTTCATCCGAAAAATAGTGGCGTTCACCATGACCCCCTTTACAGTAATGGGTATAAATAAAACCGGCAAAAGGCATAATAGCATTTAATTGATCGACAAAATCTTGTCTGTTTGCTATGGTTTGGTTGTTTCCAATATAATTTCTATTGAGCACAAAACTGTAATATTCCAAATCATTACTGATAATTTGTTTTGCTTTTGGTTTAAAATTTCTTCCTATTATTCCGGTTCCGGCAAACAAATCACAAACAACCATTTGCGACAAATCATCGTACACTACTTCCTCAATAGTACTTGTGATAAAGGTTGATAATTTATTTTTAGATCCAATATAATTCATTGTGTAACGGTCTAAATAAGCTTGCCAATATTACTCTAAAAATAGGACTATTTATGCAAAATTTCATTATTTTATCAACCAAATAATATCGGCTAACACCTTGCCTTGTCCAAAATCGAACTCCTTTAAACTTGTGGTGGAAAAATGCCCCATATACTGGTCAATAGTGTTTTTTAAAAGGATAACATCTGCCTTTAGGCGCCAATGTTCTTGATTTTCGGTATCAAATAAGACTACAAAAAGTCTGTTTTTTAAATGTTTACGTCCTTGCTGACTTTGATGCTTGTAAAGCCATTGTATCAAAGCTTCTTCATCTTGTTTAGCTTGAACTAAAGAGCTGTTATATGCTTTTGGAAAAACCGATGTTTTATGGTCAAAAGGTATGTTATTAATAGTAAAATCGACCAATCGGTCATATTGATTTGTGTTCGGAATCACATTAGAATGGTTCGAAAAAATAGATTCTACCACTTGTGCAGACCAAAAGTTATACCAACGATTCATGGCATAATCTGTTAATTCCTGTGATAATTTAGCTGTTTTTTGTAACAAGTCATCAAAACTTTGTGTGCGATAAATAAAGTTCGTTTCCCGATCCCAAAGCGAATTTTGTCTTCGTCCCCAATGATAGGGATACGCCAAACGTTTATGTAGTTCTTTTTCGATAATACGTAAATCTAACATAGCTTTTTTTATTCAATTTAGTTACAAATATATGCAAAACAAAAATTAAGAATTCTTTAATAAATCTTTTAACCCACTCTTAACACAGCATTAAATGGCATTTTTGCAACTTGCGTCGTCAAAAAACAAAAATATAGTTCTTATAAAACGCAAATATGATGGAAAACACAATCAATCCAGTTGATATTAAAGCAATCAACGAAAAAATAGCGACAGAATCTGCTTTTATCGATTTACTACTCTTAGAGATGAATAAGGTAATCGTCGGGCAAAAGCAAATGATTGAACGTTTGCTAATCGGTTTACTAGGCGATGGGCATATTTTACTGGAAGGGGTTCCGGGTTTAGCGAAAACCTTAGCCATAAATACACTGGCTCAAGCCGTGCATGGTAGTTTTAGTAGAATACAGTTTACACCGGATTTATTACCTGCCGATGTAATAGGTACTATGATTTACAACATCAAAGAAAATAATTTTAGTATTAAAAAGGGACCTATATTCGCCAACTTTGTATTAGCAGATGAAATTAATAGAGCCCCGGCTAAGGTGCAATCTGCCCTTTTAGAAGCCATGCAAGAACGACAAACCACTATTGGTGATACCACTTTTAAGTTGGATGCTCCTTTCTTAGTAATGGCTACTCAAAACCCTGTAGAGCAAGAAGGTACTTACCCGCTTCCTGAGGCACAAGTAGACCGCTTTATGCTAAAAGCCGTTATTGATTATCCGACAATGGATAATGAACAACTCATTATGCGTCAAAATCTAAAAGGTGGTTTTGATACGGTAAATCCTGTCGTTAGTTTGGAACAAATTTTAAAAGCAAGAGAAGCCGTTCGTGAGGTATATATGGACGAAAAGATAGAAAAATATATACTCGATATTGTTTTTGCTACACGATATCCCGAAAAATATAATCTTCCTGAACTCAAAAACCTCATCAGTTTTGGAGCATCACCAAGGGGTAGTATCAACTTGGGAATTGCCGCCAAAGCCTATGCTTTTATTAAAAGACGTGGCTATGTGGTTCCTGAAGATGTACGTGCTATTGTTATGGATGTATTACGTCATCGTATTGGTTTAACCTATGAGGCTGAAGCCGAAAATATGACTTCGGAAGATATTATAGAAAAAATAATTAATGAAGTTGAAGTACCTTAAAACAAGGATAAGCAACTTAGTAACACGAGACACACTATAAGATTTTTCTTATACCAACTGTACCATGAATACATCCGAAATACTTAAAAAAGTTCGTAAAATAGAGATCAAAACCCGTAGGTTATCTGATCATATCTTTAGTGGCGAATACCACAGCTCTTTTAAGGGGCGCGGTATGACCTTTTCTGAAGTGCGTCAGTATCAATATGGTGATGATATTCGTAATATTGATTGGAATGTTACGGCACGGTATAACGAACCTTTTGTAAAGGTTTTTGAAGAAGAGCGTGAACTCACCTTGTTGTTGATGGTGGATATTAGTGGTTCTGAGTACTTTGGGACTCGAAAACAATTTAAAAGAGACACGTTGACCGAGATTGCGGCCACATTAGCCTTTTCTGCTATTCAAAACAATGATAAGGTGGGTTTACTTCTCTTTACCGACACTATTGAACTGTATATTCCCCCTAAAAAAGGAAGAAGTCACGTGTTACGGATTATACGAGAATTAATAGAATTTGAACCGCAAAGCAAAAAAACCAATATTACCCAAGCCCTCCAATTTCTATCGGGTGTGATGAAAAAAAAGGCTATCGTTTTTATGCTTTCAGACTTTATGGATACAAACTATGAGCATGCCTTAAAAATTGTCGGTAAAAAACACGACCTAACAGGTATTCGTATTTATGATCAACACGATGCCAAAATACCTAATTTGGGTTTAGTTCCCATTGTAGATGCTGAAACCGGAAAAACACATCTAATTAATACTGCTTCTAAACGTATTCGAAGAAATTATTCTGCTTTTTACCAACAACAAAAAACGTATTTTGCTCAAACTTTTGCTCGAAGTGGTGCCGGTATAATAAGTGTTCGTAATGATCAAGACTATGTAAAACAGCTTTTAGGTTATTTTAAAAATAAATAAAAATTGAAAAAAATACTCTTTATAGTATCCCTGTTTTTTAGTACCGCTATACTAGCACAAGTACAGCTAAAAGTGGATACCACACATATTCGCATTGGTGAACAAATTCAATATGAATTAAGTACAGCATCAGATAGCAATGTGATTTTCCCAAAGCTTCAGTTGGATAGCTTGCATAAAATTGAAGTCGTTCATTCCTTGCCGGTGGATACGCTTAAAAACAGGCTGTATAAAAAATATATTCTTACCGGCTTTGATAGTGGTGTTTATAAAATCCCGGGACAAGATGTGATGATTAACCAACAACATTACATTAGCGATAGTTTGCTTATTCATGTGGGTACTGTAGCGGTAGATACTACCAAACAAGGCTTGTTTCCTATAAAACCCATTTATAAAGCAGCACCCAAAACCTGGTACGATTATCTATATCTCTTGTGGTGGTTTATTGGCGTAGTTCTTTTAGTAGTAGTGCTTATTTGGATTATCAAACATCGAAAAAACATAATCCAACAAAAAGCTCAGCGACAACTTAGTCCTATTGAAGAAGCCTCAGCACATTTGCAAAGTTTGGATAGCAAACAACTTATTGAGCAACAGAAAATTAAAGAATACTATATAGAGCTTACCGATATTGTGAGAAATTATATTGGTAAAGACGTTCACATTCCAACACTAGAAGTCACAACGGAAGAACTGATTACACTTTTAGAAATCCACAATAAGTCCAATAAATTAGGTATTGATAAAACCCGTATAAAAGAGTTGCATCAATTCTTAAAAAACGCAGATTTAGTAAAATTTGCGAAAGCCAAACCGGAACAATTTCAAATAAAAGAAGACCGGCAAACTGCAGAAGATATCATTAAAGAGATTCAAAGTATTGTTCATCAACCTAAACGTGATGAGTTTGGAAACATTATCGAAGAAGAATCTGAAGAAGAATTACAAGCCAAAAGCAACAAAAAACGCAGGTTGCTACTAGCAGCTGCCGGGCTTTTACTGATTGTTTTACTCTCAGTTGCCAGCATTTCTTATTACGGATTTACCTATGTAAAAGACACGATAACCGGACATCCAACCAAAGAACTCTTAGAAGGAAAATGGTATTACAGTACTTACGGATATCCAGCCGTTGGATTAGAAAGCCCTGTGGTATTAAAAGCCGTACAGCTTCCATTTTCTGAAGAAACCCGTCAAGCTATGAATTCTTCGGTATCTTTTGGATATGGAAGTATCTCTAGTGGTTTCTATCTGGTTGTTAACACCAATGAGATACAAAGCGAAAAAGAGTTAAACTTAGATATGTTTGTAGATAGTGCTGTTGAAATGATGCAACAAAACAAACAAATAAGCAACTTTGATTATACCACAAAAGACACGAATAATAATGATATCACCGGAAAGATTATTTCGGGAAGTTTTAGCGATGGAAATCGAAAATTAAAACTTACGCAATATATTTTCTTACAAGATAATGCGGTGCAACAAGTGGCAATAATACGACAATCAGATGATACCTATGCCGATAGTATTGCCAAACGAATAGAAAAATCAATTCAACTAGAAAAATCAGCTCGTGATGATGATGATGAAAATTAATATATTACCGGAAAGTTTTGAGTTTTTACACCCTCATTTTTTATGGTTGTTACTCGTGTTACCAGTACTCGTGTTTTGGTATCTTTGGGTAGGTAATACTGACAAATCAAGACTTACGATTGGTAATACTAGGGGCTTATTACAAGCCAACACACTCCTCAGTCGATCTCGATATATTTTACCCTTACTTAGAATCGCTGCAGTCGGTTTTTTAATTATCGCATTAGCACGACCTAGGACTTATTCCGTTAGTAGAAAAACAAAAACCAACAAAGGAATTGATATTGTTATGGCCATTGATGTTTCTGCCAGTATGCTTGCCAAAGATTTACGACCTAATCGTTTAGAGGCTTTAAAAAAAGTAGCTACCCATTTTGTAAACAAACGACCCAATGACAGAATAGGTATTGTAGCTTATGCAGGAGAAAGTTTTACTAAAACACCTATAACCAGTGACAAAGATATTGTAGTACGAAATATCAAAGAATTACATTGGGGTGAAATAGACGGTGGCACGGCTATAGGTATGGGTTTAGGATCGGCTATTAATCGTATAAAAGACAGCAAGGCTAAAAGTAAGGTTATTATCCTCTTGACAGATGGGGTTAATAATTCCGGATTTGTAGACCCAATGACTGCTGCCGAAATAGCTAAAGATTTAAAGATTAAAGTGTACACTATTGGTATTGGTACCAATGGTAATGCCTTAACTCCTGTTGCTAAAAATCAGGATGGAAGTTTTCATTATAGTTTACAAAGGGTAGAAATAGACGAAAATTTGTTGAAAAATATCGCTAATGAAACCGGAGGAAAATATTTTAGAGCCACCAGTAATACCAAACTCAAAAAGATTTATGACGAAATCAACAAGATGGAAAAAACCAAAATCGAGGAATTTACCTATTACAATTACGATGAACAATTCCGTTTTTGGGCACTCCTAGCAGGGATATTATTGTTAATTGAATTGCTATTACGATTCACTATTTATAAAAGTTTTATATAAATGTACCGACTTGAACAACCCATATATTTCTATTTATTAGCCATATTACCTATAATTTGGTTCGGCTATTTTATGGTTTTATGGTGGAAAAAACGCACGCAAAAGAAATTTGCAGAAGCCCACTTATTAGCCAAACTCAGCCCGGAACAATCCGTTTTTAAATCGCTTTTAAAAATGATTGTTTTAAGTCTGGGATTTACCCTGCTAATTATCGGTTTGGTGAACCCCAAAATGGGTACAGCTTTAAAAACAGTAAAACGAAGTGGTGTAGACCTTGTTTTTGCCATAGATGTTTCTAAAAGTATGTTAGCAGAAGATGTAGCGCCTAGTCGCTTAGAAAAAGCAAAACTTATTATCAGTTCTATTATCGATAAATTAGGAAGTGATCGTGTGGGTATTATTATCTATGCGGGAAACGCCTATCCCTTATTGCCTATTACCACCGATCATGCCGCCGCTAAAATGTTTTTAGAAAATGCCCATCCCAACTTGGTATCAAGTCAGGGAACAGCAATTGGACAAGCTATAAAACTAGCACAAACCTACTACGATAATGATGAACAAACCAACCGTTTTTTATTTATTATTTCGGATGGCGAAGACCATGGCGAAGATGCGGCTACAGCAACAAATAATGCCACCCAAAATGCCATTAAAACGTATACAATTGGTGTGGGAACTCGAAAAGGTGGCCCTATCCCAATTAAAGATAATGGACGTTTGCATTACAAGAAGGACAAAGACGGTAATATGGTAATTACCCAACTACATGATGATATCCTTAAAGAGATTGCTCAAGCCGGTAATGGAACTTATATAGATGGAAACAAAACCAAAGAAGCTATATCATTTGCTGAAGATTTAATTGTCAACGCCGATAAAAAAGAATTTGAAACCAAAGAATTTTCTGATTATAAAGACCAGTTTCAATGGTTCGTTGGATTGGGTTTGTTATTTGTATTGATTGATGTATTCTTGTTGGAGAAAAAAACAAAATGGATTCAAAAATTAAATTTATTTGATGAAAAAAAACACCACTAATACTTACCGTATTATGAAAAATACGCTTTTTTACCTTACTATATTGTTTGTGTTTACTAGTAGTATTTCCGGTTTTACACAAAACATGGAAAAACAAAAACGATTAGCCAATCGCGATATGCGTGAAGGAAACAAACTGTATCATCAAAACCAATTTGCCGAGGCTGAAGTTGCTTATAAAAAGGCAGCAGCAACCAATCCAAATACACCCAAAACACGCTTTAATATAGCCAATGCTATGTTTCAGCAAAAACGCTACAAAGAGGCTATTGCACAGTATCAATTCTTGGCAAAAAACACCAAGAGCACCTCTTTAATAGCAAAGGCCTATCACAATACCGGTAATTCGTATATGCAACTTAAAGATTATCAAAAAGCCGTAAATGCCTATAAAAATAGCCTTAGAAAAAATCCTAAAGATGAAGAAACAAGGTATAACTTGGCCTTAGCACAAGAATTACTAAAGAAACAACAAAATCAGAATAAAAATAAGGATAAAAACAAAGACAAGAATAAAAACAAGAAGAAAGATAAAAACAAGAACAAAGACAAAGATAAGGATAAGGATAAAAACAAAGATAAGGACAAAGATAAAGATAAGAAGAAAGATAAGAATAAGGATAAAGACAAAAATAAAGACAAGAATAAAGACGATAAAGACAAAGACAAAAAACAGGATAACAAAAAGAATAAAGAGGACCAAAAGGATAAAAACAAGGACGGGTCTAAGCCACAACCACAACGCGGAAAATTGTCACCTCAACAAATTAATCAGTTACTAAACGCATTGAACAATGAGGAAAAAAAGACACAAGAAAAAGTCAATGCAAAAAAAGTAAAAGGTCAAAAAATAAAAACAGAAAAAGATTGGTAAGCTTTGTATACAAAGTGAATAAACTCTGTCTTTGATAAATTTTTTAACATAACTTTTTTAGAGTTATTCTAAGAGTATTACGAAATTTGTGTTTGCTAAAAAACGGATGAATACTAACTATGTGGTTACTAAAAAAACATCAATTAATTTTCTTGCTCTTTGTGCATCTTACGGCCTTTGCTCAAGATTTTGAATTTACCGCCAAAGTAAGTAAAAACAAACTGGGAGTTAATCAACGATTACGTATTGAATTTACCGTTAACAAAAACGGTGCTGATCATTTTCAAGCTCCAGATTTTTCAAATTTTAAAGTTGTAGCAGGACCCAGCTCATCGGTTAGTCAATCTTGGGTAAATGGAAAAACAAGCTATACGCAATCCTACACCTATATCTTAGAACCCATTCAAAAAGGAAATTTTACCATACCCCAAGCAAGTATTGAATATAATGGAAAAACCGTACAATCCAATAGCGTAAAAGTTCATGTAACCGATAAAGTTAAAGTCCCTAAAAATCCAAACGATCCTAATTATATCGCTAAAGAAAATATTTTCTTGGTCGCCTCCGTTTCTAAAACAAATCCTTATATAGGCGAAGGAATCTATGTAGAATACCGACTGTACTTTAGTGGAAATGTGGGTTTTTACAATGCACAATTTAGTGAAATCCCAAAATATGAAGGTTTTTGGAATCAAGAGATTCCTCTAAAAAAACAAGAGGCCAAAACGGGCGAATATAAAGGAGAAGAATACCATTATTATACCTTAAAAAAAGCGATTCTCATTCCTCAAAAATCAGGAAAGCTCTATATTAATCCAATTAAAATGGATATTCTGGTCGAAGTTCCTACCGGTCGTTACGATTTTTTTGGCAATGCACTGACACGCAGGGTAAATCAACATTATACATCGGGTAAAAAATGGGTACAAGTAAAAGCCTTACCACAAGAGGGAAAACCTGCTGATTTTACCGGTGCTGTGGGTAACTATAAACTAGATATATCTGCCAGCAAACAACAGCTAAAAGCCAATGAATCTACACAGATTAATGTAAAAGTAAGCGGTGTAGGCAACTTAAAACTTTTTGAAATTCCTAAAATTAATGTTCCTGCAGAACTTGAAGTCTATACCCCCGAACGCAAACAAAAAGTAAGTACTACTTTGCAGGGACTAAAAGGAAGTATTAGCGATAGTTATTCCATTGTCCCTAATTATAAAGGAAAATATAAAATACCTCCGGTATCTTTTTCTTACTTTAACCCAAAAGACCAACTATACCATAACCTGTATTCAGAAGCCATTATTTTGGATGTTACGGAAGGAAAAGGATTGACCTCGACCTCAGACACCACCATTACAAAACGTTTGGTAACAAGTGAAGGAGGTAACTTTAGGTTTATTCATACCGATGCCCTAAAGTTTAAAATACCCAAAAACGATTTCTTTAAATCGGACTGGTTCTATTGGTTGCTGTTGATTCCTTTTTTAACGATTCCTATAGGAGTTATTATCGGAAGAAAAAAACGAAAAATTGCAGCAGATGTTAGTGGAAACAAAATCCGAAAATCTGACAAATTGGCTAAAAAATACTTATCGGAAGCCCGAAAACAACTCGGGAATAAAGAGGGATTCTATATTGCTTTAGAAAAAGCATTACACCACTTTTTAAAAGCACGATTACAGATAGAAACCTCGGATATCAGTCAAGAAAAAATTAGCGAATTATTGCGCAATCATCAAGTAAAAGACGATACCATAAATAACTTTTTGTCCGTATTAAACGATTGTGATTTTGCCCGTTATACACCCACAACAAGTGTAATGATGAAAGAAGAGTATATTAAAGCGAGTAAAGTGTTGCATCAAATAAATAACGAATTAGTATAGTGATGAAAAAAGTAAGCCTCCTCTTAGTACTATTATATAGTGTTGGTTTGTTTGCACAAACTACCGATTCTTTATTTACTAAAGCCAATGAAGCCTACAAAAAAGGGAATTTTTCCGAGGCTCTAAAAGACTATAAAACTATAGCAAAATCAGGTAAAGAATCGGCAGATTTGTATTACAATCTTGCCAATACCTATTATAAACTCAACCAGATTGCTCCTAGTATTTATTATTACGAAAAAGCACTTCAAATACAACCCCATTTTGAAGATGCTAAGCATAATTTGGCTTTTGCCCAACGTATGACTATCGATGCTTTTGAGGAACTTCCTAAAACCTTTATGCAACGGATAAATGAGCAATTTTTATACCCTGTTTCCTACAACACTTGGGCTTGGTTAAGTGTAGTGATGGCTTTTTTAACAGGATTATTTTTCTTGTTCTACTATTTTTCATCCTATACCGGTAAAAAACAACTTTACTTTATTAGTAGTTTTGTCAGTATTTTACTTTTACTCGTCTTTTTAAGTATCAGTTTTAAAACCTACCATCATTATAAAAAGGAACAACCGGCCATTGTTTTTAGTCCTAAAGTTTCTGTAAAATCAGAACCCTTGCTAAGTGCACCTGAAAGTTTTGTGTTGCACGAAGGGACCAAAGTACAGGTAGAAAATAAGGTAGATGATTGGTATAAAATAAAATTATCGGATGGTAAAATTGGTTGGATATCCAAAGAAGCCATTAAAAAAGTAAAGGATTAAACTTTATTATTTATAATCCGTTTTTCGGATCTTTATTTTGTCTAAAGTATCGTCTTTTAAAACGTTTGTAGAACAAGATAGATTCTTCGAGATAATTATTCTACCAATGCTAATGTAAAGGTAAAACGAGTGCCTTTTCCCTGCTCGCTGGTTACTGAAATTTTTTGCTTATGAGCCTCCACAATATGTTTGACAATAGACAATCCTAAACCGGACCCTCCTTCTTCTCTGGAACGACTGGTATCTACACGATAAAAGCGTTCAAATAAACGCTGTAAATGCTCTTCTGCGATACCTTCTCCTTGATCAATAACGGTAACCCGAAGTTGTTTGTCTAACTTGTTTTTTTGTAATTGAATGGTAATTTCGCCACCTCTTTTGGCATATTTAATAGAATTGGATAGTAGGTTAATTAAAACCTGTTCTATTCGTTTTTGGTCGGCATCTACCCATATGGATTGATAGTTGTCTAACAATTGTAAAACCACTTGATATTTTGATGCATTGAGTTCTAACATCTCAAAGACATTTTTTACCAGAGCCACAAAATCAAATTTTTGTATATGTAATTTAATCATATTGCTATCCATTCTGGAAATAAGGTCTAAATCTTCGACAATATTTACCAAACGTTCTACATTTTTTTCGGCTCGAACAAGGTACTTTTTTCGGAGTTTTTTGTCAATATTTTTACTCTCAATAAGGGTTAACAAATAGCTTTGAATAGAGAACAAAGGTGTTTTTAATTCGTGAGCTACATTGCCCATATATTCTCTTCTAAAAACAGCTTGTTTATTCAAGTTTTCAATCTCTGAAGATTTTTTTCTAGCAAATTTTTGAACTTCTTCCGAAAGGCGATCCATATCGGAAGTAATAGGCATTTTACGTAAATCTTCAACATCGAGAAGACGTACACTATTATATATTTTTTTTACCCGTTGATAAATAAACTTTTCTACTCGATATTGAATCCAAAAAAAAGAAATCAAGAAGAATATAAGAATAAAAGAAATAAGAAATATAAAACTTAACTTTTGGTGAAAGCCAAAAATCAACAATACAGACAAAAAAAGAACTATACTACTTAAAGCCAGTGCCGTATAAAAAGCAAAAGAATAGGTTTTTTTAAACTTCATGAGATACAAATTTATAACCCACCCCTTTAACAGCCTTAAAATAATGGTCGCCAATTTTTTTTCGTAACTTTCTAATGTGTACGTCTATAGTTCTATCACCTACTACCACATTACCCCAAATTTGTTGCAATATATAGTCTCTTTTAAACACCGTTCCGGGTTCTTGGGCTAGCAAAAATAATAACTCAAATTCTTTTTTGGGAAGTGCAATTTGTTGCCCGTCGACACGAACGGTATAGGATGAACGGTCAATTATTAAATTACCTAAAGATAATAGATGTGTTTTAGGTTGATCTACAGAAATTCTACGCGACAAGGCTTTAATTTTTTTGATTAGCACCTTTCGTTTTATGGGCTTGGTAATATAATCATCAGCACCTGCATCAAAACCGGCCTCTTGGGATAAATCTTCGCCTCGAGCAGTAAAAAAAACAATTATTGTATCTTTAAATTCCGCAAAAGAGCGTAAAGTTTCACAGGTAGTTATCCCGTCCATTTCGGGCATCATTATGTCCAGTAAGATAATATGAGGGTGCCATTTTTTTGCTTTTTCTATAGCCTCCATACCATTGCTTGCTGTTGTAATTTGATAGCCTTCGTAAGCTAAATTAAACCCAACTATTTCTAAAATATCGGGCTCATCATCTACTAATAATATACGAATATCTTTTTTTTTCATCTATCAACTAAAAAACAGTAACTTGACTCATCGCCAAAATTACAATAATTCTTGAGTTGATACCATAAAAAAGGGTTCGATATATCTTGAAACAAGGAGCAAGACCTTTGTTATAGAATAATAACAAAAGCCTTACATCGTATGGAGTATTTTAATAAAGGGAATTAATCATACTAATTTTGCTCTAACTTAGAAATCCGCTCTTCCAATTTTTTTAAAACAGCATTCTCTTTTTTTAGTTTTTCTATCTCTTTTTGTTGCTCTTGTATAGCTTTTACTAATGGCACGACAAAGGCAGCATACCGCAAACCGTAATAATCATTACCATTTTTAGGGGTATCAACACCACTAAAATTGTAGCCGGAACTTTTGGCCGCTTTTTCTACTTCTTGAGCGATAAAGCCAGTTTGTAAAATGGCTGCTTTTTGTTGTTCTGCTACTTTGTTCCTTAAGCTGTCCGGCGTATTAAGCTTTTTTGCTATGGCATCCATATTTAGATGATAAGTAACCGGGCGTAGTTTGAGAATAAAATCCAAACCTTTTACATTTTCTGTAATATCTTTTTTAAAGCGAGCATCCGAAACATTGGTCCAGTTGGTATAACCGCCAATACTGGTTACACTGCTATTACCCAATCTTATTTGATCGGAAGCCGTAATAGCGGTATTGTATCCTAACGCTGTAGCATTAGAATACGTCCCACTAAAATAAGCATAATATCCTAACGCCGTGTTATTAGCTCCTGATGTATTAGAATATAAGGCATAGTTACCATTAGCCGTATTATAGTTTCCCGTTGTATTGGATAATAAAGCATAGCCTCCATTAGCCGTATTATACACCCCTTCTGTGTTATAATATAAAGCAGAAGCCCCATTAGCCGTATTATTAGATCCTGTTGTGTTATAATATAAAGCAGAATCCCCATTAGCCGTATTATTAGATCCTGTTGTGTTGGAATATAATGCCTGATACCCAGTAGCGGTATTACTACTTCCTGTTGTGTTAGAATATAATGCCTTAGAACCTATGGCCATATTATACGCTGCAGTATTATGATATAATGCAGAATCTCCTACGGCTACAAGATTTGATTTATCGGTATTACTGTTTAGTGCATCAGAACCTATAGCAACGTTGGAAAATCCTGTTGTATTGAAATATAATGCCTGATACCCATTGGCGGTATTATTAGATCCTGTTGTGTTGTAAGATAAAGCATCAGATCCATTGGCAATATTATTACTTCCATCTGTGTTGGAATATAATGCCTGATACCCAGTAGCGGTATTACTACTTCCTGTTTTGTTAGAATATAATGCCTTAGAACCTATGGCAGAATTATAATATCCATTTGTGTTGGAATATAATGCCTCATTCCCATTAGCAGAATTGGAACCTCCAACTGTGTTGGAATACAATGCCTGATACCCAGTAGCAGAATTGTAATCTCCATCTGTGTTGGAATATAATGTTTGATGCCCAATGGCGGTATTATAAAATCCTGTTGTATTAGAATATAATGCTTTAGAACCTATGGCCATATTATCCGCTGCAATATTGTGATACAATGCAGAATCCCCTACGGCTACAAGGTTTGATTTATTGGTATTGCTGTATAGTGCATCTGTACCTATAGCAACGTTAGAAAATCCTGTTGTATTGGAATATAAGGCATCGTTACCATTAGCCGTATTATAAGATCCTGTTGTGTTGTCAGTTAAAGCATGATTTCCGTTGGCCGTATTTTTGTCGCCTTGTGTATTGGAATATAAACTCTGAAACCCAGTAGCAGAATTGGCAATTCCATTTGTGTTGGAATATAAAGCCTGAAACCCAGTAGCAGAATTG
>JANTFW010000019.1 GCA_024763245.1 Flavobacteriaceae bacterium
AATGCCAAAGCAGTGTCCGTAATAGGTAGCTTTAATCACTGGAATGATACCCAAGGAAAACTTTTTGTGCGATGGGACTCCTCCGGAATATGGGAAGGCTTTATCCCCAAGGTAAGCTCAGGAGATTTGTATAAATATAAGATATGGGCGAGTGATAGTAGCGAGGTTTTTGAAAAAGCAGATCCTTATGCCAGAAGAAATGAACATCCGCCTAAAACCGCTTCTATTGTTTGGGAAGATACATATTTGTGGAAGGATACATCTTGGGCGGCTAATAGAAAGGCACAAAATGCTCTTAATGCGCCTTTTTCTGTATATGAAGTGCACATAGGATCTTGGAAAAGACATGTGCAAGAAAATCGTTTTTTATCGTACAGAGAATTGGCAACTAATTTGGTGGACTATGTCAAGGGGATGAATTTTACCCATGTCGAGTTTATGCCTATTATGGAATATCCTTACGACCCTTCTTGGGGTTACCAAATCACCGGCTATTTTGCGCCAAGTTCCCGTTTTGGTTATCCTGATGAGTTTAAATTTTTAATCGATGCTTTTCATGCAGAAGGAATCGGTGTTATCTTAGATTGGGTGCCTTCTCATTTTCCGGACGATGCACACGGTTTAGGCTATTTTGATGGGACACACCTCTATGAACATCCTGATAAACGAAGAGGGTATCATCCGGATTGGAAGAGTTTGATTTTTAATTACGGGCGTAACGAAGTACGTTCCTTTTTGATAAGTAACGCCTTGTTCTGGTTAGATCAGTACCATATCGACGGCTTGCGAGTAGATGCAGTTGCCTCGATGTTGTTCCTAGATTATTCACGGGAAGAAGGTGATTGGGAACCCAATATATTTGGAGGAAAAGAAAACCTTGAAGCCATATCTTTTCTTAAAGAGTTAAATGAGGTGGTATACTATAATTACCCTGATATACAAACTATTGCAGAAGAATCTACTTCTTTTCCTATGGTGTCCCGACCTACTTCAGTAGGGGGTTTGGGTTTTGGTATGAAATGGATGATGGGGTGGATGCACGATACGCTAGATTATTTTTCAAAAGATGCGATATATAGACCCTATCATCAAAATGACATTACCTTTAGTTTGGCTTATGCCTTTAGTGAAAACTTTATGTTGCCGTTATCTCACGATGAAGTGGTACACGGAAAAAAATCGATTTTAGGGCGTATGCCCGGCGATGAATGGCAGCGTTTTGCTAACCTCAGATTGTTGTATGGATTTATGTTTACCCATCCCGGAACCAAATTGGTTTTTATGGGATCGGAGTTTGCGCAATATGCTGAATGGGATTTTAATACCAGTTTAGATTGGCATCTGTTGCAATACAAATCTCATAAAGCATTCCAGCACTATTTTAAAGATCTCAATATTGTATATAAGAATTATCCGGCATTGTATGAAAAAGGCTTTCAAGAAGAAGGCTTTACCTGGATAAGTTTAGACGATTACCAAAACTCAGTCATTGCTTTTATACGTCACGGCAATCGAGAACAAGACGATTTGGTGGTTGTTTGTAATTTTACACCCAACACGCATGAGGAATATAGATTAGGAGTGCCAAGAAATGGAAAATTAGTCGAAATTTTTTCTAGTGATGCCTTAGCATATGGGGGTGTAAATTTTCTTAATGACGGTGAACTAGTTATACAAGACATTCCTTGGAACAATAAACCCCATTCTATTTGTATACAACTACCACCTCTTGGTATTACAATACTAAAATACAAGGAACACCTATAATTTTATTATGTTTGCACTTCGCAAAAAATGAATACCTAAATAGGGATGATACCGTGTAAATCCATTTTTTTTAGGTTAATGATATTGACACATTTATGATTACAAATACAGAATTAGAGCAAAAGGGAAATCAATTTCCTAATCGTATACAATCTTTTAGGAGAGATTTAAACGTGTTGCATTTTATTACGGAGAATATGGTTCATTTGCAATTAACCGTAGTACGCGATAGTATTTTACGATTCCGATATATAACAACACCCACCTTTTTGAAAGATTTTTCGTATGCCATTTCAAAAAATGCTAGTATCGGATATAATCACTTAGAGGTTACCGAAGAGGATAAGCACTATATTATTACTACCAAAAAGTTACAATGCTTCGTTGGTAAAGAAGACTTAAAAGTGACAATGTATGATGTTAAAGATGGGACTCTAATTAATGAAGATGAATATGGTTTTCATTGGGAAGAGAGTTATAAACACGGAGGTGACATTGTTAAAATGAGTAAAGTTTCTCACAAAGGAGAAAGTTATTATGGTCTAGGAGACAAACCCATATCCCTAAATTTAAAAGGAAAAAGATTACAAAATTGGGCTACAGATTCTTATTCTTTTGGTAAAGATACAGATCCTATTTACAAAGCCATACCCTTTTTTACAGGGCTTTACGAATCAAAAGCTTTTGGTATTTTCTTTGACAATACTTTTAGAACATTTTTTGATTTTGCACAAGAACGTAAAGATGTTGCCAGTTTTTGGGCACAGGGCGGAGAGATGAACTACTATTTTATCTATGGTCCAAAGATGCAAGACGTGGTAGAAAGTTATACCGATTTAACAGGAAAACCCACTGAACTTCCGCCTTTATGGGCATTAGGCTATCATCAATGTAAGTGGAGTTATTATCCGGAAAAAAAAGTCAAAGACATTGCCAGCCAATTTAGAGCATTACAAATTCCTTGCGATGCTATTTATTTGGATATTGATTATATGGATGGTTTTAAGTGTTTTACTTGGAATAAGGACTATTTTCCTAATCCTAAAAAGATGGTAAGCGAATTGACCGATGAGGGATTTAAAACTATTGTTATCATAGATCCGGGTATTAAGATTGATATGAATTATTCTGTTTTTAAGGAGGGCTTAGAAAATGATTATTTTTGTAAAAGAGCCGATGGTCCTTATATGAAAGGAAAAGTATGGCCGGGAGATTGTTATTTTCCTGATTTTACAAATCCCGAAGTACGCACTTGGTGGTCGGGCTTATTTAAAGGTTTAATCGAAAATATTGGTGTAAAAGGGGTGTGGAACGATATGAATGAGCCGGCCGTAATGGAAGTGCCTAACAAAACTTTCCCTAATGATGTTAGACACAATTATGATGGCAATCCGTGTAGTCATCGAAAAGCACATAACATTTATGGGATGCAAATGGCTAGGGCTACGCATCATGGCGTAAAGAAATACACCTATCCCAAAAGACCCTTTATTATTACGCGTTCTGCTTATTCAGGTACGCAAAGGTATTCATCTACTTGGATGGGCGATAATATGGCTTCTTGGGAACATCTGTGGATTGCCAATGTACAAGTGCAACGTATGGCTATGTCGGGCTTTTCTTTTGCAGGAAGTGATATCGGAGGTTTCTCTGAACAACCTGATGGCGAACTCTATGCCCGATGGATTCAATTAGGTGTTTTCCATCCGTTTTTTAGAACCCATTCTTCCGGAGATCACGGTGAGCAGGAACCTTGGACTTTTGGCGATGAAATAATGAATATTGTCAAGAAATCTATAGAGTTACGCTATCAACTTCTGCCGTATCTATATACCGCTTTTTGGGATTATCTTAAGGAAGGCACTCCTATCTTAAAATCCTTGGTGCTTTATGACCAAGAAGACATTCAAACCCATCATCGTAATGATGAATTTATCTTTGGGGATAAAATATTGGTATGTCCAATATTAGAACCTAATGCCAATGGAAGAAGAATGTATGTGCCAAGAGGTAATTGGGTAAATTATTACACCGATCATACGGTTAATGGGGGCAAAGAAATGTGGGTTGATGCAGGTATTGATACCATTCCTATTTTTATTAAAGAAGGAGCCATTATTCCAAAATTTCCGATACAACAATATGTAGGAGAGAAGCAAATTGAGGAGATGCGTTTGGATATTTATTACAAACAAGGCAAAGAAAAATCCAAAGTATACGAAGATGCACAAGATGGCTATGATTATACCAAAGGCCGTTTTAATGTACGGACATTTAAGTTGTTGGGTAAAGCCAATGAAATAATTATTACGCATCATAAGTCGGGTAAGTATCAATCAACGTTAAGATCCTTTCAGTTGGTTTTCCACAACCTGCCTTTTGAGTTAGGGAAAATACAAGTAGATAATGAAGATAGACACTTTGATAGCGCCCATATTGATGGATGTAATCTTATTACCATTGAAGAAGAATTTACCGAAGTTCATATTTTTGGGAAATAAGCAATAGGTAAATGCTTTTTTGTATTTTTATCCACTGTAAATAGATATAATTAAACTAATCAACATATTATGAAAATAGAAGTCTCTAATGGTGAAATAGCCGATAAACTCAGCATCATTGAAATAAAATTAAAACATATTCAAGATACAAAAAAGCAAAAAAATTTACAAAAAGAATACCTTGTGCTAGACGAGGCGGTGTCTAAAATAATAGATAAGGAACACGAGTTGTATAAAGAGCTGTTGGCTATCAATCAAGAGTTGTGGAATATTGAAGATACCATTCGAGATTTGGAACGCGATAAAGATTTTGGTGAAAAATTTATAGAAACGGCTCGTGCGGTGTATTTCACTAACGATAAACGATCGGATGTGAAACGTCGTATTAATGAACTGACGGGTTCTAATCTGATAGAAGAAAAATCATATCAAAAATATGACTAGATTTATTGAATTGATATATATTTAATTAACCTAATTTAGTTAAAGTTAAATAAAGCTTTAATAAACAGTATATTTTAGCCAATCCTGTGCGTGCTACACCCAAAAATATTTTAATTATGCGTTTCTCTGCTATGGGAGATGTGGTGCTATTGGTTCCGGTTATTTTGAGTGTATTGCAACAATATCCTGATACTAAAATAAGCCTATTGACTCGACCTTTTTTTCATCCCTTTTTCCAAGGCATACCGAATATTGAGCTTCCAAAGGTCGATTTAAAAGGCAAACATAAAGGTGTAAATGGTTTGCACACCTTAGTTAAAGAGTTATCAGTAAAAAATCACTATGATGCGATCTTAGACATGCACTCGGTAATTAGATCCCGTATTATTGATTTCTTTTTTTGGACTAAAAACATACCCGTATATCGAATAGATAAAGGGCGTAGTGAAAAAAAACACTTTATAAAGCAAAAGAAAAGACAAGTGCTATCCCATACTACCGAACGGTACAGTGCTGTTTTTGCCAAGGCAGGTTTTGATTTTACTTTGGAGCAACAGACTATCCCTTTGTCACATAAAGAAGAACCGGAGCAAAAGGAAATTGTAGTTTCTGGTTTACCAGCCATCGGTATTGCTCCATTTGCAGCCCATAAGAGTAAACAATGGGGAATAGACCAAGTAGCGGCTTTACTAACTTTGATAAACACAAGGTATAAGGTTCATTTTTATCTCTATGGTGGAGGTGCTACTGAGGTTCGTTTACTCAATGAATTGGCAGATCGCTTTGATAATGTCACAAATTTAGCCGGAAAATATTCTTTGCTTCAAGAAATGCTGGTGCTACAAAAAATGGATGTATTGATTGCTATGGATTCCGGAAATATGCATATTGCCAGTTTATTGGCTATTCCTGTACTCTCTATTTGGGGTGGTACTCATCCTGATTTAGGTTTTGGTGCATTATATCAGCCTAAGGAGCAAACAATACAAGTAGGTGTAGAGCGACTAGCTTGTCGCCCTTGCTCTGTATTTGGTACTAATACCTGTCATCTCACGGAAAACCCATTTGCTTGTATGCAATTGATTACACCTGAAATAGTTTTAAAACAATTGGAGGAAATGGCAATCTTTCATTAACCGATTTATAATTCTGTTACGCCAAACTCTAGGATTGCATAGGGTTTATTTACTGAAATAGATTCAAATTTCGTATGCGCTTTTTCCAATAGTTCAGAGGGAATATACTCCTCATAATCTTCGCCGGGCTGAAAAGGGCCATAAGTACTAACTCCTAGCCAATCTATATAGGAATCACCCGGATAATAGTAGGTAGGATCATTCCATGACTCTTCAGGATCGTTATTGACATCAAAGTGAAAAAACCAAGTTAAGTTATCGGCTCCTGCTTGATTACAAAGCGTAATGATATGTCTATACGCATCTCTAAAAATTTCGGGACCGTCAGGGTAGTTGCTATCGCCATATTGATCGGTAGTACCACCACCGTAGTAAGTACCGTTCCAAGAGAACCAAAATCCATTCATTTCTGTACCGAACTCAACGAGTAAATTTGCCGGAACAGCCTTTGCCGCTAAGGCCCAGTTGGTAATGGCCGTATCGTGTACGCCATTAATAATATCTGTTAATTTCCATATAGGATCTTGGCGGTATTCTTCAAATTCACTTCGTGCCATCAAGCGTATAAAGGGTGTTCTATTGGCATTTAGAATGCTAGTAATTGCTTCTTGAGGAAACGCAAGGGCATCTCCCCAATTATTAGAAAAATAAGCCCAAGCAATGGGTTTATCTATCAGATTTTCATAGGTTTGGATTCGTGAAGAACTTACGCAATCTTCTTCGCCGCAAAAATCAGGAAAAGAACCAAAATATTTTTTACCGTTAACCGGCACTAGTTTGTTGTTTTCAAATTGGCAGGTGCTGATGTAATTGGGATCGCTAACTAAATTTTTAAAGGTCTCTAAAGTATTATCGGATGAGTTTACCGTTAAATAGGTCTCGTCAAAATCTTCGTTCCAATAGGAAACAGCATAAATATCATCATAATTGTTTGCCGCTTCAAAATAATCTGTAAGCCATTCTGATTTAGAATGTTGGGTATTTGTTATTTTAGTTTTACATGAAGTAAATGTGCTGAGTAGTAACAGTGTGAATACTAAAGTTTTGTTCATTTTTTTGGGAATTTAGATACTCTAATAACGTTATTTAGTATCACATCGTATTATGAAGTTAGTTTATCGCCCATAGTTACTATTTTATCGAGAATATAGTGGAGTTGAGAGGCGCTAATCTCAGGATCCAAAATTACACAGCGCAAGTATATGCTATCATTGAGCACAGAGTAGTTAAACAGGAGTTCCCCTTGTTCAAAAATAGTATTTCTAATCTTTTTATTGATCGTATCGATTTGCCCTTCATCTTTTATATCCCCTTTGTATCTAAAACAAACAATACTAGATTGAGGCGGCATAAAAAGTTCTAGTTTAGTGTTGCTAAGAATGGATGCCGCCATATTTTCGGCAGCAACACATAGTTTTTCGACGTGGGTAGACAGGCCGGTATCCCCTTTATACTTCCACGTGAGCCATAGTTTAAAAGCGTCGGGGCGTCTACCACCTTGTAAAGATTTTTGACCGAGGTCATAATCAAAATTATCTTCATGAAACAAATAACCTGCTTTTACATTAAAAGCTTGATTTAACAGTCCTTTTTCTTGAGTTAAAAATGAAGATGTTGACAGGTTCATACCCATTACTTTATGAAAATTCCAAGTAACCGAATTAGCCTTATCAATACCTCGGAGTTTCTTAGCATGTTTTTTAGAAAAGAGCAAGGAACCCCCATAAGCCGCATCTACATGAAACCACAGCTTATTATCTTGGGCTATTTTAGCTAATTGTTCTAAATCATCAAAACTTCCTGAAATAGTAGTGCCGGCAATACCGATTAGCATCATAGGAATTCGTCCCTGTTGTTTACTCAAATCAATGGCTTTTTGTAAGGCATCTGTATCAATTTGTGCATTGGTTTTACTAGGGATTTTTATTAAGGAATTTAATCCGAATCCTAAAAAATTAACCCCTTTTGTAAAAGAATAATGCGCTTGTTCTGAAACAAAGATGGCAATGGGTTTTTCGTAACACAAGCCGAGTTGTTTAGCCTGTTTTAGATGGTGTTGTCGCGCTAAAAACAAGGCATTCATATTCGACATACTACCTCCTGCCGTAAAAACGCCGTCGCCCTTTCCGACACCCCAAATCTTTGCCCCTAATTGTGTAACGACCTCTTTTTCTATCAAGCTAAATACGGGTGCTACTTCGTAGGTGTACATAGAGGTATTAAGTAGTGAAATCAACAAATCGGCGATAAAGGATAAGGGTTGTGTTTTACCAAACATCTGATTCATAAAGAACGGGTGATTGGTATGAACACTGTTATCAATAACTTTTTCAATAAGCTTTATTAATTCGACGCTGTCTACCCTGTTATTGGAAAGCGATATTGGAATTTCAGAAAATAGCGTATCGGGTGTTGTGTTTTTTCTAAGCCTTGTTTTTTGGGGATTTTCTAAAAGACTCTTTTCTATATAAGCGAGTACATAGTGTACAATTTGTTCAATTTGGGCATCCATAAAGTAGTGATTCGTGCTGTAAAAGTAACAAAGAAACTAAAAAAAGATCTATCAAAAAAATGTTTTTATCTTTCCTTATAATAAAAAAATCTGTGTTACATTTGTAGTCCTTTTTGTTAAAACCATGTTTTATGAAAAACAATATTCTCTATAATAAATTAATTATCGGGGGGCTTGTTTTACTTTTTGTTATCTATAATTTTGTCGTTTACAATAATGCTGCTTTTATACAAGAGCACAAATTGTCTGATGCTGCCATTCAAGGTCAGCAGCTTTGGCAAGATAACAACTGTACGGCTTGTCATCAATTTTACGGATTAGGTGGTTATTTAGGCCCGGATCTCACCAATATTGCTTCGGATAGTATTAAAACCGATGCCTATGTTAAAGCGATGATTAATCTAGGTAAAAATGCTATGCCTAAATATAATTTTAGCGAAAAAGAACTACAAGAATTTTTAGCTTTTTTTAAAGCCGTAGACCAAACGGGCTATTTTCCTAATAAAGCAGCCACTACCGAAAAGACAGGTTGGGTAAAATTAAAAATAAAAAACACTACAGATGACCAGTAATAAATATGCCTCACATTTTTTGGTTTTAGCACTTCTTTCCCTATTTGTTAGTATAAGCATAGGGGTTCTCATAAGTTTTCAATACATATATCCCGATTTTTTAAAACACAGTTTTCATTTTGCTAAATTGCGACCTGTTCATGTTATTTCATCCGTATCTTGGGTAGTTTTAGCGGCTATTGGTAGTATTTATTATTATGTTAACGAACAAGAGCAATTACCCTTATATTCCAAACGATTGGCCGGTGTGCATTTTTATATTTTTTTCCTGACCGGGATCGCTATTTATTTTTCCATTCTAATTGGTAAAATAGGTGGACGAGAGTTTTTTGTATTTGCTCCGGTTCTAATGATTCCTATTTTGATAGGTTGGCTTTTGTTTGGGGTAAATTATTTTAAGACCGTACTTAAAAACATCAAAAATTGGCCGGTGTATTATTGGATGTGGGGTACAGGAACTGTTTTTATGATTTTTCACTTGATGGAAGCCCATTTTTGGCTGATTCCGTCATTTAGAGAAAATTACATACGTGATTTGGTTGTACAATGGAAATCCGTCGGATCTTTTGTAGGCTCTTGGAATCAATTGGTGTATGGTATTTCCATATACCTTATGACTAAAATAAAAGGAGATGCGCGTTTTGCCAGAGGTAAACTGGTATTTTTCTTTTACTTTTTGGGTTTGGCCAATTTAATGTTTGGTTGGGCACACCATACCTATATTATTCCGTCACAACCTTGGGTACGTATTGTAGCCTATTCCATTAGTATGACCGAATGGATTATACTTTTTAAAATTATTTATGGATTTTTACTAAATTTACCCCAAAAAGAACGCCAATTAAATACGATGGCTTATCGGTTTTTGGTGGCTGCCGATGTGTGGGTTTTCTTAAATTTGATTATAGCCCTATTGTTATCTATTCCGGCTATAAATTACCATACGCATGGTACTCATATTACCGTAATGCATACTATGGGAACGATGATAGGAATTAATACGATGATTTTGATGGCATCTGTTTGGTTTATTATATCGAAATTAAATCCGGATTGTTATCCTACAAAATGGACTGTTTTTTCGTATAAATTCTTAAATGTATCGCTATTTTTCTTTTTGCTGAGCCTAGGGATTGCCGGTATACACCGGGGTAAATGGATGCTGGAAAATGATGGAGTTAGTTTTACACAAATGCAGATGGATTTACATCCGGACTATGTATTTATGATTGTAACGGGTATAGGGGTCTTTTTAGGCTTATTAGTGATAATACTAGCGGCTTTACGTGAAATATTGATGGGTAAGCAGTAGTTGGTAAGTGTTTTGAAAGACCAAGATTATTGTAGATAGTGGTTAATATTCAGTAGTAGCTTTATTCAGAAAGATTAAAAATATAAATATTATGGGATTGCTTGACAAATTATCTAAAGTAGCAAAAGCAGCAATGGACGAAGCCTTAAAACCTGAAAGTTTTTCAAAGGGTGATGAGTTTGAAGATTATGTTAGAAAATATATTTTTCCATTAGATAGATATGAATTGGTGCATCGTACGCATTCATATCGTGATAACAAAAATGATTATATTGAAACCACACTTTATCCAGATTTTCTTTTAAGATGTAAAGAAACGGGTAAAGAGTTTTATGTTGAGGCAAAATTTCGTAGTGGGTTTTATAATGACAAGGTTGAATGGTCATATCCAAAGCAATTAAAAAGATATCAAGAGATAAATAAGAAAAAACCTGTTTTTCTGTGTTTGGGTTTACACGGAAAGCCTAAAAATCCTGATTTTATTTTTATCATTCCAATGAAAAAACTTAAATACACCGGACTATTTAATTCCTTTTTAGACGAATTTGAATTTTACAATAGAAAGCCTGTATTTTCAAGCTATTTATGGAAATTATAATAAATGAATTTGACATAATTAACCCTTGAATTAACCTTTAAAAAATAGAAATCTGAACACCAGTTTATTTAGTTAGAATTTCTAAGCTTTTAGCTTTTAGGTTTATCAGATATTTAACTTAATTTAAAGAAAATATATATGATTGATAAAGGGGGAGATTTATGATAAAATCGTAAATCAAGTATCCCCACTCATCACAAAGTACTATATACTTGAGTATCTCCCACCTCATCTACATAAATTAAAAAGACTTTAAGTTCGGCGTGCTGTGCTAAGAATTGTTTTGTTTTAGCCAATCCCATAACCATAAAGGAGGTGGCATAGCCATCTACATCGGCACAATCCATAGACGAAATAACAGTAGCACTAAGTAAATCATTTTGTGCAGTTTGTCCGGTTTTTGGATTGATGGTATGCACAAATTTTCTCCCTTTTTCATCGACTTTAAACTTTCTGTAATTTCCCGATGTAGCCATAGCTTGATTGTATAGATTTACCGTTGTTTCTAATGCCCGTGTTCCATCTGTTAGCGGTTTTTCAATACCAATTTTCCATAATTCACCCTTATCATTTACCCCTCTTGCGCGTATTTCGCCTCCTACTTCAACCATATAATTGGCAATATTTTTACTTTCTAGAAAATGACCAATCACATCAATAGCATAGCCTTTAGCAATGGCATTAAAGTCTATAAACATTTTAGGATTCTTTTTGTAAACACTATTCCCTTTTAGGTTAACTTTATCAAAACCTATTAAAGGCATTAATTTAGAAATGGCGCTACTATCGATGTTTTGTAAAGTCTTTTTAGGGCCAAAGCCGTAGGCGTTTACCAAAGGACCCACTGTGGGATCAAACAAGCCGTTTGTCTCATGGTAGATTCGTTTTGCTTTAGTAAAAACACGTCTAAAATGATCATCGATTACCACACCGAAATCACCTTGATTAATTCTGGATATGATAGAATTTTGGTGGTAGGTAGAAAGCGATTGGTTGACGACTGTAAACAAGCTATCTACAGTTTGGCTATAATCACGAGTACCCTCGTAACGTATGCTAAAAGAAGTTCCTAATGCATTACCATTTAAGTAGGTATAGGTCTTACTTTTTTGACAAGAAACAAGTGCCAAAAGACTTAGTAAAATAAAGTAGGATATTAAGGAATAGTATAGTTTAGTGCTGCGCATAATAGTCATCAATAATTTTTTGAATTACCGTTTCGGTTAATCGGTATCCTTCCATTAAAGGGTATCCTTCCCATCGAACTATACCATCAGGGTCAATGAGTACTGTGTGCGGAATACTCGTAACTTGGTATGTTTTTTTTAAACGTTTTTGGGTATCGGTAGCATGATAGTATTCAATATCGTTATTAAAGAGTTCCAGTGCTTCGGCGTTTTGGTCACTTAAGCCTATTACAACTAAGTCATCCCCAAATTTTTCTTGAAAATGGTTTAGTTTTGGAATGACCCTTCTACAGGGCCCACACCAAGTTGCCCAAAAATCCAAGAGAATAAATTTATGAGAAGTATCCGGTTTGTTATTGATCCACTGCTCTACCACTAACTCAGGCGCTTTCTTATTTAAAAACGATTTTGCCCAAATTCGTTTGCTTGTTTGTCCACTTATAATAGAGGTAGAACTTACTAGTAAAACGAAAAATAATAATTTTTTATACATGGTTTTTTATGATTGAATCCAAATAAAAAGCCTTCTAAACCCTAAACTTTAGAAGGCTTCAAAGATACTAAAATATCAATTGATTATTTTTTGCATTAGTGCGTTTGAGCATCTACAACGGCAATGGTGGTCATATTAACCATTTCGTCGACACTGGCTCCCAATTGTAAAATATGAACCGGTTTTTTAAGTCCCATAATAATCGGCCCAACAGATTCTATATTACTTAATTCTTTCATCAATTTGTAACTGATATTTGCAGCAGAAAGATTTGGAAAAATTAGAGCATTCACCTTTTTTGTCGCTATTTGAGAGAAAGGAAATTTTTCTTGCATCATACGTTGGTTCAAGGCAAAATCAGCTTGTACTTCACCATCCACTTCCAAATCGGGGTATTTTTCGTGCAGTACGGCTACAGCATCTTTCATTTTAACGGCTTGTGGCGAATCTGATGATCCAAAATTAGAAAAGGAGAGCATCGCTATTTTGGGTCTGATACCAAACATATGCATAGCTTGGGCGGTAAGCGTAGTAATATCTACCAATTCCTCTGCTGATGGTGTTTCATTAATGGCTGTATCCGAAAAGAACATAGGTCCTTTTGCGGTAAGCATTAGGTTGGTAGCTGCAATTTTTTTAACCCCTTTTTTGCGTCCTATCAGTTCTAGCATAGGTTTTACGACATTGGGATAACTTCGGGAATAACCGGAAACCAAGGTGTCAGCTTCACCTGAATTAACCATCATCGCCGCAAAATAATTACGTTCACGCATCCATTTTTGTGCGTCTAAAAGTTTAATACCTTTACGTTGTCGTTTTTCCCAATACATTTGGGCGTAATGCAATCGGCGCTCTTTTTGTTCGGTACTTTTTGGATCAATAACAAGAATGTCATCCGAATTGAATTCGAAATTTATTTCATCCATCAATTCGTAGATTGTTTCTTTATCGCCCAATAATATAGGATAAGCGATACCTTCATCATACGCTATTTGAGCCGCTTTTAAAACATCTAATTGATCGGCTTCGGCAAAGACAACTTTTTTAGGATTACGTCGGGCTCTTGTCGTAATTTTTTTCATCCATTTACTACCGGATCCCAGTCTTTCAGATAATTCCTCGGCATATTTATCCCAATTTTCGATAGGTTCTCTGGCCACACCGGAGGCTACTGCTGCTTTAGCAACAGCTACCGGAATCACTTCCATTAAACGTAAATCAAAAGGCTTGGGGATAATATAATCCCTTCCAAATTCAAGGTGTTTTTCTTTGTAGGTAATATTAACTTGTTCGGGAACGCTCTCTTTGGCTAAAGCGGCCAAGGCATATACCGCTGCAATTTTCATCTCTTCGTTAATAGCAGTAGCTCTCACGTCTAGAGCACCTCTAAAAATGTAGGGAAATCCAAGCACATTATTTACTTGGTTCGGATAATCAGAACGACCTGTTGCCATTAATACATCTTTACGTGTTTTAATGGCCAACTTATATTCAATCTCCGGATTGGGGTTTGCCAATGCAAAAACAATAGGCTTTTTAGCCATAGTTTTGAGCATTTTTGGCGTTAGAATATCAGCTACGGATAATCCGAGGAACATATCAGCATTTTTTACGGCTTCTTCTAGAGTGTGAATATCTCTTTTGGTCGCAAATTCTTTTTTTGTTGTCGTCAAATTCTCTCTATCGGCACGGATAACACCTTTGCTATCAACCATAACTATATTTTCAGGTTTTACGCCAACTTTTTTGTAGAGTTTGGTACAAGAAACCGCTGCAGCACCGGCGCCACTGACTACAAGTTTAATCTTATTTAATTTTTTGCCTGTAATTTCTGCTGCATTAATAAGTGCAGCTGCAGAGATGATGGCAGTTCCGTGTTGGTCATCGTGCATAACAGGAATGTCGAGCTCTTCTTTAAGACGGGTTTCAATTTCAAAAGCTTCAGGGGCTTTGATATCCTCTAAATTAATTCCACCAAACGTAGGTGCAATGGCTTTTACTGCCGCTATAAATTTTTCAGGGTCCTTTTCATTAACTTCGATATCAAACACATCAATATCGGCAAAGATCTTAAAGAGCAAACCTTTTCCTTCCATTACCGGTTTTGAGGCTTCGGCTCCTATATCCCCAAGTCCCAAAACAGCAGTTCCGTTTGATATTACGGCTACTAGATTTCCTTTGGAAGTATATTTATAAACATCGTCTGGATTCTTTTCTATTTCAAGACAAGGAATAGCAACACCGGGAGAATAGGCAAGACCTAAATCACGTTGTGTAGCATGTTTTTTTGTAGGGACTACTTTAATTTTACCTGGAGTTGGTTTTGCATGATAGCTTAGCGCTGCTAAGTTTTTTCTGGATTGTGACATTTTTTAAATCCTTTTTAATTTTAAGTGTACAAAGGTAGTCTAAATAAAAATTTGAATAAACTGATATTTATCATTTTTCAATAACTAAGTTATTTGGATAGAAATTGAATATTTCGGGTAAGTCCCGAAAATTTAGTTCTTTTTACTGCAGATTTTTTGAAAACGCGTTGGAAAGTGGTTTCGGTAAGGGCTGACCAATCTTTTTTTGTCATCGATAATAAATCAGGATGAGGGGTAAATAGGCTTTCGTTATGAGGTAGTGAAAAGCTATTCCAGGGGCAGACATCTTGGCAAATATCGCAACCAAAAATCCAATCGTCAAATTTACCTTTCATATCAGGAGGTAATTCATTTTTTAATTCGATAGTGAAATAGGAAATACAAGCACTACCATTAACCGTACCATTGGCTAGTATGGCTTGTGTAGGACAGGCATCTATACAGCGCGTACATTGCCCACAATGATGGGCTTTAAAAGGGGTGTCATAGACTAGGTCTATATCTAGAAACAACTCGGCAAGAAAGAAAAAAGAGCCTTTTCCTTTTTGCAGCAATAATCCGTTTTTCCCTTGCCAACCAATTCCTGATTGACTTGCCCAAGTCCTTTCCATAACAGGAGCAGAATCGGTAAAAGCTCTTCCGGAAACATCTCCTATTTTTTCTTGTATAAAGGACAGTAAGGCTCGTAATTTACCTTTAATGATATAATGGTAATCCTGACCATACGCATATTTTGCGATTCTATAGGTGTTTTCTTTTTGATGTTTTTCGGGATAGTAATTATAGCTTAAGGATATGATTGATTTTGTTCCTTCTACCAATAACCTAGGATCCAGTCGTTTGTCAAAATTATTTTCTAAGTAATGCATTTCCCCTTGAAAGCCCGCTTTAAGCCACGCTTCTAACTTGGGTGCTTCTTTTTCAAGAAAACCGGCTTTGGCAATTCCTATACTAGAAAATCCAAGGCGTAATGCTTCTTCTTTTATAAGTTGTGTATGTTTTACAATTCTGGGCAATGGCATTAATTTCAGGCAAATGTACTAATAACCTGAGTTCGAGCTAAGATTTATCTCACAGAAAGTCAATAATGCAGTAGATTTTTGCTAAAAATCAAGTAGTGATAACTAGTTATTGCAAATGGTTTTTAGTGAAAAGATACTGTATTATTTTCTAGTAGTAGATTTCGATAATTAGCCCATATACTGCCCAAATTCACTCAAATTATCCAGATAGTTCTCATAAATTTGGATTGCCTATGAGCTAATTATCTGAAACTGTGAGCAAAGTTTAGGTCGAACTCAGGTTAATAAACACCTATTCAAAATAAATTTTAATTTAGACTTGTCGACTTTAATACCTTCAGTTTGCTCTTTCTTTCCTTTTTTGTATGATAAATTTTACCAAATCCTCCTGAATTAAAGAGTTAATCCTTCTAAAATTTAATGTCGAATAGGACAAAATGTATCGAAACGGTAAAAAACGTACAACTAATTCGGGTAAATACTGAGATTTGGTACTACTTTTGTAGCTTTGACATTCTATAACCACTATTTTTTATGAAATACCTATTTGGCCTTTACTTTATTTTTGTTGTATTTTCTGCAATGGCACAAGAGCTTGTGTTACCACCCGATAACATTAAAACCATACAATTAAGTAGTTCACAGAATGGCACTTTTGCACCAATTGTTCCATTAAATGGTAGTTTTTACTTGTCTTTTGATGATCTTGAGGCCGATGAGAAAGATTATTATTACAAGATTGAACATTGTGATAAATACTGGGAAACCTCTGATTTGTTGGAAACAGAATTTATACAAGGTTATGCTGAGGAGCAAATTTACGATTACGAAAATTCCTTTAACACCTTGCAGTTTTATACTCATTATACTGTTCATTTTCCTAATGAAAGGACTCGGTTATTGCTTAGTGGAAATTATCGAATAAGTATTTTAAATGAGGCGGAAGAAGTTGTTTTTTCAAGATATTTTACGGTGTACGAATCTCTGGTTACAGTTGGTGTTTCTGTACATAGAAGTCGAGATGTCGCTTATATAAACTCACAGCAATCGGTTCAGTTTAGTATTAATCATCCGGGTATGATTATTACCAATCCTCAAGAAGAAATTTATCCGGTTATTCTGCAAAATAACGATTATCACAATGCGATAACGGGTTTAAAACCCCAGTTTTTTAGAGGTGATCAATTATTGTATAAATACGATGCCGAAACGGCATTTTGGGGCGGAAATGAGTTTTTAAATTTTGACACGAAACAAATTCGACTGTCCAATATGAATATAGCCAGTGTAGTCTCCGGAGAACACCTATACCACACCTATCTATATGCCGATAAAGAACGGGTTTTTGATCCATATACTTATTATCCGGATGCGAACGGTAATTTTGTGATTAGAAATGCCAATACCGATAATCCGGCTTTAGAAGCGGACTATTCTTGGGTGCATTTTACCTTATTGGCTCCTGAACCTTTTGATGAAAAATCGGTGTACATATATGGTAATTTTAATAATTACCAGCTAACAGATACTAGTAAAATGCAGTATAATGAGGAAACCAGAAGCTATGAAGCTGTGCTATTGCTCAAGCAGGGTTTTTATAATTATACCTATGTTACTTTAGATGCGCAAAATACGCTAAGCTTTACCGAGATTAATGGCAGTTTTGAAGAAACAGAGAATGAATATACTGTTTTGGTTTATTATTCAAAATTTGGAAGCACCTACGACCGAGTCATTGGGATGGGAATAGGTAGTTCAAAAAACTTAGCCCAATAGTTTATAGTGGCAACATAGGTTATTAAAATATGCTATAAGTGCGTATTGATACTTTTTATATCTTTACCACACCTATGAAATCAACACAATATTTTGGTAGAAACAAAAAAGGCGTAGCCTGTCTTAATTGTGGTGCTCCATTACGTGGAGATGAAAATTTTTGTCCGGAATGTGGACAGGTTAACGATGAGTTACCTCTTAGTATCAAGCAGTTTGTTTCTGAGTTTTTTGCCGGATTTTTGTCTTTTGATAGTCGTTTTTTTAATACCCTAATTCCTTTATTAGTTAAACCCGGAAAAGTGAGTAAAGAGTATATTAACGGGAAGCGAAGAAAATATACCAATCCCTTTAAATTGTATTTACACACATCAATTATATTTTTCTTGTTAACGGGGATAATAAGTAGCATAAATACTTTTAAGAAGCTGGATTCATCTAACACTGTTAATTTGGCTAATAAGTCAGAAATAATGGATAGCATTATTACGGTTTCTCCAAAAGATGCTTTAAATCCGGTAGAAATAGAATACATTAAAAAATTCAACACAAAACTAGATTCTGTTTTCGCTGTAGCCAGTTATAAAAAGCTTTTTAATGCCGATAGCATTTCTAAAAAAGCTAAAGATTCCCTATATGCTAAACTCTATTCTATGGGAATCCATACTCTTTCTAAAGGTTTCGATTTAAAGGGTAAAAATTTCGGATTGGAAACTAAACCGTTTAATGCCCGTCAAAAGGCGGTTACAGAAACTTTAAAACAGTATTTTAGTACAAAAGGAATTCATTATACAAAAAAAGAAATACCTATGGTTGCTATTAATAGGAACGAAGGCAAGATAGGTGCTTTTTATCAATTTAGTTCCAAAAACAAGGATATGTTAGCAGCGGATGCCCTCGATAGTCTAAAATACCCAAAGAGTCGATGGAATATATTTCTATATTTAAAGACACGAAATCTGAATAAACTGGCAAGTGACAAAGCTTTTCAGCGCTCCTATTTAAAAGCTATTGTGTCCAAAATTTCTATGGCATTATTTTTTTTACTCCCTGTTTTTACCTTACTGTTTAGTTTGTTGTACATCCGGCATTCGTATCGCTATACCGAACATTTGGTTGTGGTTTTTAATATTCAAACTGTTTTCTTTATGCTCTTAATATTAGGTATATTGCAGGATTTAATTTTTAAAACAGATATCTTTTCCTTTGTATTAACTGTTTTATTTGTGTTTTATGTATACAAAACACTGAGAAACTTTTACCATCAAGGCAGATTAAAGACGCTTACTAAGTTTTTTATTATCAGTTTCGGCTATTTTATTATAGCTAATATTGGCTTTTTAGTAATTTCATTTTTGGCTTTTATTATCTAATTAACCCTTACATAATTGCACAAATAAACGTACCTTTGCCTGACAAAATAACTATCAAAATTCTAATAATATGGCAAACGGATTTTATAAAGTACCCAAAGCGGTCAATGAACCTGTAAGAGCTTATGCTCCGGGTAGTAAAGAACGCGAAGATCTTTTGGCAATGTATAAAAAAATGTACCGAGAAAAGGTAGATATTCCAGTATATATTGGTTCCGAAGAAATTCGAACAGGGAAGACAGGAAGTATTCATCCGCCCCACGATATTAATCATAGCTTAGGACAATTTCATCAAGCCGAACAAGAGCATATAGAGAAAGCCGTACAAACAGCACTTGAGGCTCGAAAAAAATGGGCCACTACGCCTTGGGAAGAACGCGCTGCTATTTTTCTTAAAGCAGCCGATTTATTGGCAGGACCTTATCGGGATAAAATGAATGCCGCGACGATGTTGGCACAATCAAAAAATGTTTTTCAAGCAGAAATTGATGCGGCTTGTGAATTGATTGATTTTTTCCGTTTTAATGTTGAATTTATGATAGATATTTATCAAAATCAACCTGAATCGGCACCCGGATTATGGAACAGAATGGAATACCGTCCGCTAGAAGGTTTTGTGTATGCCATTACCCCGTTTAATTTTACGTCCATTGCCGGAAATTTACCGGCAGCCCCTGCTTTAATGGGTAATGTTGTGATTTGGAAACCGGCAAGGACACAGATGTTCTCGGCCAATATCATTATGCAATTATTTAAAGAAGCCGGTTTGCCCGATGGTGTTATTAATATGGTAACCGGTCGTTCTAGTATGATTACTGAAGTGGTGATGAAACACCCTGAATTTGCCGGTGTGCATTTTACAGGATCTACACAGGTTTTTAAAAGCTTCTGGAAATTGATTGGTAATAGTATGAATACATATAAATACTACCCTAGAATTGTAGGAGAAACCGGTGGTAAAGATTTTGTGTGGGCGCACCCAACAGCTAATCCAGCTCAGGTTGCTACCGCTTTGTCAAGAGGGGCTTTTGAATTCCAAGGGCAAAAATGTTCTGCAGCTTCTCGGGCATATATTCCAAAATCACTTTGGAATGAGGTGCATAGCATTCTAAAAGATCAAATTGATTCTATGAAAATGGGAAGTCCGGAAGATACCTCTAATTTTATTAATGCGGTAATCGACCGAAGTTCGTATGAGAATTTAACCGGTTTTATTGAGCGAGCCCAAAAAGACGCTGATGCCTCCGTTATTATCGGTGGCGAGTACAGCGATGAAGTAGGTTACTTTATTCGACCTACCGTAATTCTTACAACAAATCCGCATTATGTAACGATGGAAGAGGAATTGTTTGGTCCGGTATTGACCATTTATGTGTATGAAGATAAAGATTGGGAATCTACACTAGATTTAGTTAATAACACCAGCCCCTATGCCTTAACGGGTGCCATTTTTAGTAATGACCGTTATGCCGCAGAATTAGCTACTAAAAAATTGGTTGATGCTGCCGGTAATTTTTATATCAATGATAAACCAACAGGTGCTGTGGTTGGACAACAACCTTTTGGCGGTGCTAGAGGCTCCGGTACAAATGATAAAGCCGGATCGGTGTGGAACTTGTTACGTTGGGTAAATACCAGAACGATTAAAGAAACCTTTAATCCACCCACTGATTACCGTTATCCTTTTTTAGGATAAGACGGGGGGGTATATTAAAAATTTAGGAAAACCTCATCTTTGCAGATGGGGTTTTTTATAAGTATTAAATTTACAAAATTTAAGCCTCTAGAAAAAGTGTATAGTAACAAAAAAGATATACTGCACCAAACACGACCTTTTATAAAACAATAACAGTCTTAGAACAACATATAGGTAGTATAATACGACTCGATGAATAACTAATCGCCTTTTGTAAGCTTTGTAATTTATTTTGAACGCTATTTTTTATACTTTAGCCTTTTATTATAGAGTACAACCATAATCCAAAAAATATGAAAAAACTTTTTACTTTTTTATTTCTAAACACTTTAGTTGTATATACCGTGTATTCGCAGGGTTCACCCGGTGATGTAGGTTCCTTAATAGCTATAGATTCTTATACGGGTTTTCAAGGCTACGATGAAGACACCCCTCATATTGGACAAGGAGAGTATCAGATTTTTTATGATAACATAGATGGTATTCTAGACAAACCTATTATTATTTGTGATGGATTTGATCCGGAAGACTCACGTGATATCAACACTATTTATTCGATTGGAACATATGGAGATCCCGCACAGAATATTTTTGATAACTTAAGAGATGAAGGTTTGGATGTGGTAGTGCTTAATTTTCCCAATTATACCCGTGCAGATGATGGCGCTGATATACAAGGAGGTGCAGATTATATTGAACGTAACGGATTGGTTTTGGTTAATTTAATTGAAACGATTAAAACCGAAATGAGTGGCACACAAGATTTAATCGTTATCGGGCCTAGTATGGGTGGCTTAATTACCCGTTATGCTTTAACCTATATGGAACAGAATGCCTTAGACCATCAGACGGCTATTTGGCTATCTTTTGATTCTCCCCACCGAGGAGCAAATGTTCCTATTAGTTTCCAGTACGCTGTAAATTATTTTGCCGAGTACTTGGATAATGCAGATATGGCTGCTTTACGTGATGTACAACTCAATAGTGTGGCGGCCAAACAAATGCTTCTGGATCACTATTCAGCACATTTACAAGATGGTGAGTCTTACTTGCAAGATACCTCTCTACAATTACCCTTACCCAATGAATATAGAACTACTTTTATGACCACTATGGATGGCTTGGGTTTTCCACAACAAACACGTAATCTTGCCATTATTAACGGTAGTTTAAACGGAACGATGACTGCTACACCGGGCGCTACTTTAATGGATGGAGAGATAGATCCCGATGGTGTAGGAGCTGCAGATGTAAACTTGCATTTTACACCGGCAATATCCATTTCAGATTATAATATAGATCATATAGAAATAACAGCTTACGGTGTTACGATTAATACTTTTAACGCTGTTGCAGCAAGCCCTACTAGTTCTTCCGGTCTAGATAGTGCTCCAGGTGGTACCGTCTTGTTTGATAGCTATTTTGGATCAAATCCTTCTGATTTGGAACAACAAGTTCAAGATGCCTTAATGGTGGATGCTTTCGATTTTATTCCCACTATGAGTAGTTTAGCCGTTGATGAACCGGATTGGTATCACAGTGTAAACGGTTCAGAAACCACACCATTTGACAATTATATTGGAGGAAATACCAACCAGCCACATCTTACTTTAACGGAAGAATATGCTGCTTTTTTAATGGATGAGTTTGCTTCTGTATATCTTAGCACAGATCCTTTATGGATGGATGATGCTATTCGATTACTAAAAAATCCGGTAGAAAATACAGTGAGTCTCAGGCTAGATAGTAATAGGCTCCAAGGGAATATTCATATACAAATGATAGCAGTGTCCGGACAATTACTTGGTGATTATTCTTTTGATTCAAACCAAGCAGAGATACATTTCCCAAGTCCTTCAGTGAGTGGTTTGTATTGGTTAAAAATAGACAATAACAGCTCATCTATTACAAAAAAACTAATAGTTAAGTAATATATAAATTCATTTTTTCTTTGTAAATCACTTACTTTTAAATTGTTATGAGTATTTATAAAAAAATTATTATGCGCGCATAGTAAATTTGGACATTATTTTGTATTTTTGTGTCCGAATCACTTAAAATGCAATAAAAATGAAGATATTAGTATGTATTAGTAATGTCCCTGATACAACATCCAAGATCAATTTTACGGATAATAACACAAAATTTGATACCAACGGAGTGCAGTTTGTAATTAATCCACATGACGAATATACGCTTACCAGAGCTATGTGGTTTAAAGAAAAGCAAGGCGCTAGCGTTACGGTTGTGACTGTCGGAGATCAAAGTGTAGAACCCACCTTACGAAAAGCATTGGCTATTGGTGCTGATGATGCGATTCGTGTCAATGCAGCGGCTACCGATGGTTTTTTTGTTGCAGAACAATTAGCAGAAGTTGTAAAAACAGGAAATTACGATTTGGTTTTAGCGGGAAGAGAGTCCATTGACTATAATGGTGGAATGGTTCCGGGAATTTTAGCTACGCTTCTAGGCTATAATTTTGTCAATGCCGTAATCGGTATAGAGGTGGCAGATCATAAAGTTACTGTAGTTAGAGAAATAGATGGTGGTAAAGAAATTATGGAATCGGATTTACCTATGGTGCTTGGCGCTCAAAAAGGAATTGTACAAGAAAGTGACCTTAGAATCCCAAATATGCGAGGTATTATGATGGCCAGAAAAAAACCATTACAAGTGGTAGAAGCTGTTGATGCGGTACAGGCCACCGTATCGAATAGTTTTGAAAAACCGGCAGAAAAATCAGCTTGTAAAATGGTTGAAACAGTTGATGAGTTAATCGATTTATTACACAACGAAGCCAAAGTTATTTAATAAAAATAGGGGTGGGATAGCTATTCAGAAAAGACTAGTCCGATCACCGAAATAAAATAGAAAAAATATGTCAGTATTAGTTTTTGCCGAATCATCGGAAGGAAAATTTAAAAAAGTTGCTTTAGAAGTAACCTCATACGGAAAAAAATTAGCCGAGCAAATGCAAACTAATTTAGTTGTAATAACTGCATTTGTTACGGATACTTCTGCACTGTCTGCTTATGGAGCAGAGAAAATTTTGGTCGCTTCATCAGAAGCGCTTAAAACATCAGATGCTAGTGTGTATGCCGATTTAATGGTTGCTGCTGTGCAGCAAGAAAATGCAGAGGTCGTTGTTATTGACTCTAGTGCTAATGGGGCTTTCTTAGCTCCTTTGGTAGCTGCAAAATTAAAAGCCGGTTATGCCTCTAATGTCGTTTCATTACCCGGCTCCTTAGCTCCTTTTATCGTTAAACGCAAAGCTTTTTCTAATAAGGCGTTTAATAATACGGAAATTACCACATCCAAAAAAGTTTTAGGCATCGCTAAAAATTCTTTTGGATTATTTGAAGATGCTGTTTCTAGTAGTACAGAAGATTTTGCCCCTGATCTACCTTCAGGAAAAATTAATAGAACCGGTCTGGAAACAGCTTCAGGAAAAGTAACTATTGCCGATGCCGACATTGTGGTTTCAGGTGGACGTGGTTTAAAATCAGGAGATAACTGGGGAATGTTAGAAGAATTAGCCGATGTATTAGGTGCTGCTACGGCTTGCTCTAAACCGGTTGCCGATTTAGGTTGGAGACCCCATGCAGAGCACGTAGGTCAAACCGGTAAACAAGTGGCTTCAAATTTATATTTGGCGGTAGGTATCTCAGGAGCCATCCAACATTTGGCCGGAGTGAACTCTTCTAAAGTAAAAGTGGTCATTAACACCGACCCTGAAGCGCCTTTCTTTAAATCTGCAGAGTATGGTATTGTAGGAGATGCGTTTGAAGTTGTTCCTAAGTTAGTTGAAAAATTAAAGGTTTTTAAGGCAGAGAATGCCTAATTTTTTATAAATTGTGCCTCATTAAAGGGCTGTCTGATTATCGGATGTAGAATCCTTTAGTCAGACAGTTTTTTTTAGCTGTTTTTTTGTATAGTTAATACCTGTTGAAATTTGGGATTGATTCAATTAAATATAAAGGGAATATCGTATAGCCAAACAAGAAGTGGAGCTTATGCATTGGTGTTAAATGAAGTGTCAGGTAAGCGTACACTTCCCATTGTAATAGGCGCTTTTGAAGCGCAATCCATTGCTATTGCTTTAGAAAAGGAAATTAGCCCACCTCGTCCTTTAACTCACGATTTGTTTACCGCTTTTGCTGAAACTTTTCAAATTAAAATTAAACAAGTTATTATTCATAAATTAATAGATGGTGTGTTCTACTCCAGTTTGATATGTGAAAGAGATAAAGTAGAAGAAATAATTGATACACGAACATCTGATGCCATAGCGATAGCTGTACGTGTTAATGCCCCCATTTTTACCTATGAAAATATTTTGGATAAGGCCGGTATTGATATGAATAATGATGAGTTATTTGGAGAAGAACTGCCGGAGGAAGAAGAGGAAGAGTTTCTGGAGGAAATGTTTTCTGAACTGGAAAATTTGACAAATCCCTACGAAAAACTATCGACAGAGGAGTTGCAAAAAATGTTAAATGAAGCTATAGAAGATGAAAATTATGAATATGCGGCAAAGCTGCGAGACGAATTAGATAAACGAACTAAAAAATAATTAAACTAGTATGAATATTAAATTTAGATTGACCGTTTTAAACTTTTTAGAACTTTTTGTCTTTGGGGCTTGGTTAATATCACTGGGTGGATACTTAGGGGGACAACTCCATTTTGAAGGAATACAAATAGGAAAAGTGTTTACCACTTTAGGCATTGCCTCTTTGGTTATGCCGGGTATTGTAGGTATTATTGCCGATAAATACTTAAATGCACAAAAATTATTGGGATTATTGCATTTAATTGGAGCAGGATTTATGTTTTTCTTAGCCCAAACTAAAGATTTCGATACCTTCTTTTGGTTAATTCTAGGTTATCTTACCGTTTATATGCCAACTCTCGGACTAGCCAATACCGTTTCTTATAGTATTTTGACTAAAAATAAATACGATGTGGTTAAGGTTTTTCCTAAAATTCGTGTTTGGGGTACTATTGGTTTTATTGTTGCCGAGGTGGCAGTAGGAACCTTTGGCTGGGCAAATAATAATATTCAATTCTATTTTGCGATGATTATCTCTTTGGTAATGGGTGTTTATTCTTTTACATTACCCAATGTTCCTCTTGCCAAATCAGAGAATAAATCACTATTAGAACGTTTAGGCTTGGATGCATTTGTATTGTTTAAAGAATATAAAATGGCTGTCTTCTTTATTTTTGCCACGTTACTTGGCGTCGTATTACAAATATCCAATGCTTGGGCTTCAGAGTTTATGCGAAGTTTTAAGGCGGATTATCCGGATTCTTTTGCGGTTACCAATTCGAATACTTTTATTGCTTTATCGCAAGTTTCGGAAACCTTGTTTATATTAACTATACCTTTTTTCTTAAAGAAATTCGGCATTAAAATCGTAATGATAATGAGTATGCTGGCGTGGTTTTTACGATTTGGTTTTTTTGGAATTGGTGCCCCGGAAGGAATAGGTGTAGGTTACTTAATTATGTCGATGATTGTATATGGAGCTGCATTTGATTTTTTTAACATATCGGGTTCCTTATTTATTGAAACAGAAACAGACAGTAATTTTAGAGGAAGTGCGCAAGGTTTATTTATATTATTAACAAATGGTGTAGGTGCCGTATTAGGAGGAATGGGAAGCGGTTATGTGGTACAACATTTTACAACAGAAGCCGGTAGAGATTGGTTTAGTATTTGGATGGTTTTTGCAGGATATGCATTAATCTTGGCTCTACTTTTTATGGTAATTTTTAAATACAAACACGATCCTGATAAAATTGGTGATATACAACATTAGGTTGTCGAAAGGAAAAAGGAAAAAGAGTAAACCGGCAAATTTTCCAAAAAATAAATATATAAGTACGACTAATTTTGATATGTAGAGAGATAACGTAGACCAAGTTACTTCTGTCATATTAATGAAATCAAGGTTTAGATAGATGAAACAATACATTGAACTACTACAACACGTAACCGAAAAGGGGATAGAAAAAGGAGATAGAACGGGTACGGGAACTACTAGTGTTTTTGGTTATCAAATGCGTTTTGATTTATCTGAAGGATTTCCCTTATTGACGACAAAGAAGTTGCATGTAAAGTCTATTATCTATGAGTTATTGTGGTTTTTAAAAGGTGATACAAACATTAAATATCTACAAGATAATGGCGTGAAAATTTGGAATGCTTGGGCTGATAAGAACGGAGATTTGGGACCCATTTACGGCTATCAATGGCGTAATTGGAATGGCGATGGAATTGATCAAATTACAGAAGTAATCGAAACGATAAAAACAAATCCCAATAGCCGTAGAATGTTAGTCTCTGCGTGGAATCCTTCTGTTTTACCAGATACTTCTAAGTCTTTTGATGAGAACGTTGCCCAAGGTAAAGCAGCTTTACCACCTTGTCATGCTTTTTTTCAGTTTTATGTAGCCGATGGAAAGCTCTCTTGTCAATTGTATCAACGTAGTTGTGATATTTTTTTAGGGGTTCCTTTTAATATTGCGTCTTATGCCTTGTTAACCATGATGATAGCACAAGTAACCGGTTTAGAACCCGGAGATTTTGTTCACGTTTTGGGCGATGCCCATATTTATCACAATCACAAAGAGCAAGTGGCTTTACAACGTTGTAGAACACCTCGCGAACTCCCTCAAATGAAGTTAAATCCTAAGATTAAGGATATATTTGATTTTCGTTTTGAGGATTTCGAATTGTTAAATTACCATCCACATCCTCATATTAGCGGAAAGGTTTCGGTATAAGTTTGGATCGTATGAAACATTACATATGGTTATGGAGTATCTTGTTATTACAATCGGTTTTTGCTCAAACTACTGCTGTAGAAAAGCAAACTTTTGTTGTTAAAGATTTTGAGATTGCCAAACCGTTTGGTAAAAAAGTAGCTTATTCCTTAGATTTTAATTTTAAGATCTTATTATCTAAAGAATTAGAGAACGTGTATGATAATCCATATTTTCTACACTGCACTTTATCGGATGGAAGTAATAAGGTAATATGGACAAGTTCCGCATATGATAGCTTTTATGCACATAGATTTTCTCCTAAGGATGCTATAGAAAGTTATAAATCGTATCATATTCCGTATGAAAAATTACCCTTACCTGAAGGTTTACATCAGTTGTTTTTAACAATATCGGCTTCTTCCCAAAAAGAACAATTTCCCGTTTTCTTTTCGAGAGAGATTTAAGTTACCATTCCTAAATTTTTTGATTATGCCAATCAATCTTTTGAAATTAGTAATTTTTTGGTCAAGACTGATAAAGAGCAGTATAAAACACCGGGGCTACTTCTTACGGTTCATTCAAAAGCTGCCTTTGTTCAAAATCAAATTAAGGGTATAGCTGAGGATCCGTTTATAGGTGAGTATGCTATAAATGCAGTCGCAACGATTTTAGAGTCAGGAAAAAGTGTTACTTATTCTAATCCGCAAACAGGACAAACATCTTTTGTCGTCAGAAATTTAAAGAATCAACACCATCTTTTTATTCCTTATAACGAAATGGAATTACAGGAAGGCGATTATACAATACTAGTTCAAGTCTTTTTCTATACGAACGACAAAGAAAAATTATTGGGGACAAGTCAAACCAGACAGTTAGTGATTCACTAGCCCAAATTGTATAAACTACCAAAATAGAGGTTTAAAAAAAATAGAAAGCATCTTCAATATGATCGATATGCTGGTATTTGCTGTTTTTTACAATAGCAATAATATCAAAACGCACTTCTACTTCTAGTTTATGATACACCACATATTCGTGAGCTGCTTTGATCAGTAGTTTTATTTTTTTTGGAGATACAAATTCTTCCGGATTTCCAATAAAGTTGCTGGTACGGGTTTTAACCTCAACGATCACAAGAGTTCCCGTGTCTTTTTGTGCGATAATATCAATTTCAGCTTTTTGAAAATACCAATTTCTTTCAACAACAGTATAGCCATTTTGTAAGAGCCAAGCCACAGCTATTTCTTCCCCTTCTTTGCCTAATTCATTGTGATCAGCCATTCTATTTAGTATTTATACCGAACGAATACAGCTAACGAATTCTCCTACATTTACATTAACTTTTTCCCCTAATATTAAGGTGTAATTATCGTCAATATGCCCGGCAGGGATATCAAATAAAACGGGAAAATCATACTCCTTTAGGATTTCCAAAATTAATGCTTGATAGCCTTTAAGCGGTTTAGAGTTAGATTCCGTAAAACTACCGATTACCAAGGCTTTTATGTTTTTAAAATATCCGGCTAATTTAAGGCTGGTTATCAGTCGATCTACTTTGTATAAAGGCTCACCAACTTCTTCTAAAAACAAAACTTTACCTTTAGGGTTTACATAAAAAGGAGTTCCTAAAAGACTCTCTAAAAGAGATAAATTTCCACCGGTTAAAACACCTACTGCGCTTCCTGTTTTATTGTTCTTTGAAGCCGGCACAATATTTTCCAAAGATTCTCCAAAAAGGGCATAATGCAGACTATTAATAGGTTTAGTGTTAAACTCGGCATTTTTAAGTTGAACCGGCATCATAGCATGTAGACTTTTATACCCTAATAAATGCAATTTATTGTGAAGAGCGGTAATGTCAGAAAAACCAATCAGCCATTTTGGATTTTTTTTAAAACCATCAAAGTTTAATTTATTTAAAATACGCATACTTCCATAGCCTCCACGAACGGCCCAAATAGCCTTAATTTTTGGGTTATCTAAAGCTTCTTGAAGGTCTTGCAAACGCTCCTCATCGGTACCTGAAAAATAGCCATTCTTTTCCAAAACAAACTTCCCCCTAGTTGTTTTTAGGTCCCAAGATGCTAGTAGCTGTTCAGCTAGTAGAAGTGGAGTCTCATCTTTAATAAAACCTGAAGGAGTTACCAAGGCAACCCAGTCTCCTTTTTTAAGAAAAGCCGGTGTTTTCATAGTGTTAGTTATTATACGTCCATTTTTGATGCCGTTACACTTCTGTCTATTTTTCGCATAAGCCCGGTTAGAACTTTACCAGGACCTATTTCAATAAACTCATCTCCTCCGTCAGTAATCATCTGTTGTATAGATTGTGTCCACTTAACCGGAGCAGTTAATTGTGCAATTAGATTTTTTTTAATATCAGAAGGATGAGTTACCCCTTTAGCAACGGCATTTTGATATACAGGACAAATAGGTGTTGTTAAGCTTGTTTCATTAATAGCTTTGGCTAATTTTTCACGAGCGGGTTCCATTAAAGGAGAATGAAAAGCACCACCTACGGGTAAGACTAATGCACGTCTGGCTCCTTTTTCTTTTAGGGTTTCGCAAGCACGGTTAATGGCATCAATTGAGCCCGAAATAACTAACTGTCCCGGGCAATTATAATTGGCAGGAACAACAACACCATCAGTTTCAGCACAAACTTTTTCCACTATTTCATCATCTAAACCTAAAACGGCAGCCATAGTTGAGGCTTTTACCTCACAGGCTTCTTGCATGGCTAATGCACGTTGATATACAAGCCTAAGGCCATCTTCAAAAGATAATGCTCCGGCAGCAACTAGAGCTGAGAATTCGCCTAAGGAATGACCGGCAACCATATCCGGCTTAAAAGAATCGCCTAATAATTTGGCACTGATAACCGAGTGTAAAAAAATGGCCGGTTGGGTTACTTTGGTTTGTTTAAGATCTTCGGCAGTACCTGTAAACATACTATCGGTAATAGCAAATCCTAAAATAGTATTGGCTTTAGTAAACAATTCTTTGGCTTCAGAGGATTGAGAATACAAATCGGCACCCATTCCTTCAAATTGTGCCCCTTGTCCCGGAAAAATATATGCTTTCATTAATTTAATTTGATTCTACAAAAATAAGTAAAACTTTGGAATAGGTGGATACTATTATTTTAACAACTCTTTCCATTGGATTATTATAGAATATAGTTAAAAGCAATGGAATATTTAGTTATCAATAGCTAAAGACCTGAGTTCGACCTAAGATTTATCTCACAGAAAGACAATAATGCAGTAGATTTTTGCTAAAAATCAAGTAGTTATAACTAGTTATTGCAAATGGTTTTTAGTGAAAAGATGCTGTATTATTGGCTTTTCTTA
>JANTFW010000020.1 GCA_024763245.1 Flavobacteriaceae bacterium
CTACCGAAAATCCGCAGAACAAGTGCCGACTATATTGTGATAAAAGGGGCAAGAGAACACAATTTAAAAAATATTGATGTACAATTTCCGATTCATTGCCTGAGTGTAGTTACCGGTGTTTCCGGAAGTGGTAAGAGTACACTTGTACGAAATATCCTATACCCTGCCCTACAAAAACACATAGGTGGATATGGTGAAAAAGTAGGCCAATTTTCAGGATTAGAAGGTAATCTTAGCGCTATTCAAAACATCGAGTTTATTAATCAAAATCCCATAGGGAGGTCATCACGATCAAACCCGGTAACCTACATCAAAGCCTATGATGATATCAGAGCGCTATTTGCTAATGAAAAACTAGCTAAAATACGGAATTACACCCCCAAATATTTTTCATTCAACGTAGAAGGCGGCCGATGTGACGTATGCAAAGGAGAAGGTCAGGTTACTATCGAAATGCAATTTATGGCCGATGTACATTTAAGCTGTGAATCTTGTGGTGGAAAACGATTTAAAAAGGAAATACTTGAAGTTCAATACCACGGTAAATCCATAAGTGATATACTGGATCTAACCGTTGATGAAGCCTTTGCTTTTTTTGAGCTACACCGACAAAAAAAGATTGCACAAAAATTAAAACCACTTCAAGATGTAGGTTTAGGTTACGTGCATTTGGGTCAATCTTCGTCTACCTTATCCGGTGGAGAAGCACAACGGATTAAACTTGCCTCTTTCTTAGTTAAAGGAACAAATAGTTCTAAAACACTTTTTATCTTTGATGAACCTACTACGGGGCTTCATTTTCACGATATAAAAAAATTATTAGACTCCTTTAATGCACTTATTGAGAATGGTCATACAGTAATTGTTATAGAACACAATCTGGAGATGATAAAATCGGCAGATTATATCATAGATCTAGGTAAAGAAGGTGGCGAAGAAGGAGGTAATCTTCTCTTTCAAGGAACTCCGGAAAAATTAGTCGAATGTGCAGAATCTTATACAGCTTTCTATCTAAAAGAAAAACTTGGTCTCTAAAGTTTTTATTAGCTTTGTAGTACTAATTTTTTACCGATTTTCTATGAGACTTTTACGTATTCTGCAATTCACCTTTCTTACTTTACTTCTAAACACCCCTATTCTGGCTCAAGAAAACGAACAAGATAGTGTAAAAAAAACAGACTTATCCGGATTAAAATTTAGAAATATTGGTCCTGCCTTTGCTTCCGGAAGAGTTTCTGATTTTGCTGTAAACCCTACAAATAATAGTGAATACTATGTTTCATTTGCTGGTGGTCATATTTGGAAAACAACAAATAACGGAACTACATTTACACCCATTTTTGATAAACAAGGCGCCTATTCAATAGGTTGTTTACGTTTAGATCCTACAAATCCAAACATAATTTGGGCTGGTAGTGGCGAAAATAATCATCAACGCTCTGTAAGTTATGGAGATGGCGTATATAAATCGCTAGACGGTGGTAAATCTTGGAAAAATATGGGGTTTAAGAATTCCAGACAAATCGGTATGATTGCTATTGACCCTAGAGATTCGAATACCGTTTTTGTTGCTGCTGAGGGTTCTGTATGGGCAGCCGGTGGCGACAGAGGTTTATATAAAACTACCGATGCCGGTAAAAGTTGGACAAAAATACTAAACATCAGTCCAAATACCGGTGTCAATAATGTATTGATTGACCCTATAAATCCGGATATAATGTATGCTACCTCAGAACAACGAAGAAGACATGTCAATATCCGAATAGGTGGTGGCCCCGAAAGTGCCATCTGGAAATCAACTGATGCGGGTACAACGTGGCGGAAATTGACTTCCGGAATACCAAGTGTTGCTAAGGGAGGTATAGGTATTGCCATCTCTCCGATAAATAATAACTATGTCTATGTGATGGTAGAAGCCGCTATGGGAAAAGGAGGCTTTTTTAGATCAACAGATCAAGGGGAATCCTGGGAAAAAATGAGCGACTATAATACAAGTGGTCAATATTATAGTGAAATTGTGTGCGACCCATTGGATGTTAATACCATTTATGCCACAGAAACCTATTCTAAAGTAAGCCACGATGGTGGTAAAAATTGGGAGCTTATAGGCAACAATAAACGTCACGTAGATGATCACGCCATTTGGATTGATCCATCGGATACTAATCATTTTATGATTGGTGGTGATGGTGGTGTATATGAATCATTTGATGATGGAAAGAATTTTATTCATAAAACAAATCTACCCGTTACCCAATTCTACCGAGTTAATGTAGATAACGATTATCCTTTTTATAATGTCTATGGAGGCACTCAAGATAATAATAGTTTTGGAGGTCCATCCCAAACCACCTATACTGATGGAATTAGCAGATGTGAGTGGACTATAACACTAGGAGGCGATGGCTATTGGCAAGCTATTGACCCATTAGATCCTAACATCATCTACTCTGAATACCAATATGGAAATCTATATAGATATGACAAAAAAAGTGGCGAACGCATTCCTATCAAACCCCTACCTCGGGCTGGTGAGGATACGTATAAATGGAATTGGAATACTCCATTTATATTAAGTCCACATAATAATAAACGCCTTTATATGGCCGCCAATAAAGTTTTTAGGAGTGATGATAGAGGAAATAGTTGGCAAGTAATTAGTGAAGATATCACACAAAAATTATCCCGTGACAAGTGGCCTGTAATGGGACGTTTTTGGGGTGTTGATGCCGTAGCAAAAAATGTATCTACTTCTCTTTACGGTATGGCGGTATCTTTGACAGAATCTTCTGTTAAAGAAGATTTAATCTACGTGGGAACCGATGATGGGGTTATTCAGGTATCTGATAATGCCGGTGCAACTTGGAAAAAAATCACCCATTTCAAGGGAGTTCCTGAATACACTTACGTCAGTGATATTTTAGCGTCAAAACATAATAACACTACTGTTTTTGCCTCTTTTGATAATCGAAAAAGAGATGATTTTACACCGTATCTATTGATGAGTTCAGATCGGGGAAGCTCTTGGAAATCTATCAGTTCTAATCTTCCTAAGAATGGAACTGTACATACCATTGAACAAGATTTTATCAATCCTAATCTACTCTTTGTCGGCACGGAGTTCGGTATTTTTTATTCGACTAATAAAGGGCAATCATGGGAACAACTGAAATCTGGAATCCCCACAATAGCCGTAAGAGATATGGTTATTCAAGAACGAGAGAGCGACCTAGTCTTAGCTACTTTTGGAAGAGGCTTTTATATCTTAGACAACTATAGTCCACTTCGTGAAATAACTAGTGTACTTAAAAATAAAAATGCATATATGTTCCCTATCAAAGATGCGTTATTGTATGTTCAAAAAAATCGAGGAGGATATGGTTTTGGTTCTATGCCTTATAGGGCAAAAAATCCCCCTTATGGAGCTACTTTCACCTATTATATAAAAGATATCCCAAAAACAAAACAAGAACAACGAAGAGACAAAGAAAAATTATTGATAAAAGCTAAGGCGCGCATCCCTATCCCTAAACCTATAGAGCTAGAATCAGAAAAGAATGAAATTCCACCCTATTTAATTTTTACCATTACTGATTCACAAGGAAATGAGATTCGAAAAATCACCACAAAAGCAAATAAGGGTGTTAACAGAGTGAATTGGAACTTACGTTATCTATGGGATAACCCCATAAAGCCCCTAAATGAATTTAAACCCACCAAAAATGATAACAGCGGTATCTTAGTGTTACCGGGAGATTATTTTGTAAAAGTAGGTTTCGTTTATGAAAATAAACAATCTGAATTAATTGCAGCTACTCCTTTTAAAGTGAAACGGCTTAATAACACAAGCCTCCCCACAGCTGATGAAAAATCCTTAGCCGATTTTCAACTAAAATTAAAAGAGTTGGCCAGAATATCTTGGGGTACTGTAGCCTTACAAACTGACTTATCCACAAAAATCAACAGTTTACTACAGGCAAGTATGAAGACGAATGCTGTTCCTAAAGCAACTATGGATAAACTCTACGAACTAAGAGAAGGATTAAAAACTATTCAATGGCAATTAAGAGGAGAACAAGCCAAAGCGAGTTATGAAGAAATACAACCGGCACCTATGGCTATCATTCCACGCTTAAATGCAATTATTTATACCCATGACCAATCTACTTCGGCTATCACCAAAAAACAAAAAGACGGTTATCAAATTCTTAAAGAACGATTAATTCCAATTATTGACTTGTTAGAGCGAATTAAAAGTATAGATATTCCACGTATTGAAAATCAATTAGAAAAGTATAATGCACCGTGGACGAGTGGAAGAGTTCTAAAGTTTAAGGAGTAGATAAAACAAAAAAAAGCTTGACCCCAAAATTTTGGTCAAGCTTTTTTAAATCGTTGCTACCTATATCATTTTAGGTTAACGGTGGTATGGTATTCATTTCAAAAAGATCTTTTATCTCATCATCGTTCATATTAAGTACTTCAATTTCTAATTGGTGCAAAGTACCTAAGAGGATTTTGGTATAATCATTAAGATTTGCCATCAATAGACCTATTTCTTGTTGTCTTCTTTTCAATAATTTTTTGGTATTGGTAAAAAAACCTCCCCTTAATTTTGCTTTTTGAAGGGTATAAATTTGAATATACATCTCATGTACCATCTCGTGAGGTTCTTCTAAAGCTACAAAATTAGTTAACATAGACAGCGCCATACCATCTCCATAATACCATTTTCCAAAATCACATTCTGTTTGCACAATAGGTATATCAACTTTCGATGACTCTGTAATGATACCGCGTAAGGCAATTTGAACAAATGACTTCCAACGAACATGAGCAGCTTTTGCCGCTCTAATGTTCATAATAATTTCTCTTTTTGTCATATCTAAGGGTTTATCTCATAGAAATATGCTTCAAATTTACAAAAAAAACTTCATACAACTATATAACAACCTCTTTCGATATTATTTTAACACCTTAAGGGCTAATATTTTTGAAAATACCAGTAAATTTGCGTAATTTTTATACTAAATTAATTATGCGTTTAAAACTTAATTGGGGACACGGGTTATTTTTAGCGATGGTTCTGTTTGTTATTTTCATTGGTAGTTTTGTCTATAAAGTTATGTTTATGGATCAATATGACCACAAACTGGTCTCGGAAGAGTATTATAAAGATGAACTTCATTATCAAGATGAAATTGACCGATTAAACAATGCCGGAGCACTGGAGAAAAATGTAGAAGCTATTGTATCTGATGATGGAATTCTCTTGGAATTTCCTTCAAATTTTGATTATAAAAACATTAAAGCTACCTTAAAATTACAGCGTTTATCTGATGAAAGTTTAGATATTACCAAAGAAATTGAACTCGATAGCTTACAATATTTAATCCCTGATAAATTCTTGGCCAAGGGAAATTATAATCTTAAAATGGATTGGGATTATAAGGGCAAAAGTTATCAACTTAGAGAAAAAATCACCTATTAACTTATGTTTTTATCTGCGTTACTTTTGGGGTTGGGAGGAAGTTTTCATTGTATTGGTATGTGTGGTCCCATTGCTTTTGTTCTACCAGTAGATAGAAGCAGTAAATGGCGTGCCGGCTTACAGTCAATATTGTATCATCTCGGTCGGCTTACCACCTACTCTCTCATTGGTTTATTATTTGGGTTAATAGGAAAAGGCTTATACCTTGCCGGATTTCAACAACGGATTTCTATAGCAATGGGAATCCTAATGATTGTCGCTGTTATTTTTCCAACAAACTATTTTACTAAATTCCGTTTTACCCAACCCTTATACAAAATGGTAGGTCGTCTTAAAAAATCGCTAGGCACCTACCTTCACAAAAAATCGAATACCGCCCTATTTATTATAGGTTTTTTAAATGGCTTTTTACCCTGTGGTCTAGTTTATATGGCATTAATAGGCGCAACAGCTATGGGCGATCCAATATCAGGTGCTCTTTATATGTTTATTTTTGGCTTAGGCACCAGTCCGCTGTTAACCGGTGCCATATTAGCCGGAAATTTCTTATCTTTATCCATACGAAATAGAATTAATAAATTAATTCCTTATTTTGTAGTACTAGTTGGTGTACTTTTTATACTCCGTGGGCTTGCCTTGGGAATTCCTTTTTTATCACCTCCCAATATAAAATTACAAATTGACAAAAATGTCAAATCTTGTGTCCCTTCGGATGATTCGAATCGTATTAAAACTAAAAGTATTAACTAAAATTTTTATCTATGCAGTTAACTAATCTAAGTTTACAAGACTTTCAGTCGGTTTCTAATGTAGAAGAATTAAAAACTTTATTGGCTAAACGTGATAGTCCAACAGATACCTTGTACAACAAACTTACTTACGAAGAAGAGCTCGAAAAATTACAAATTGAATTAGTTAAGTTACAACAGTGGATAGCGAAAACAAAACAACGTGTTGCTATTATTTTTGAAGGACGTGATGCTGCAGGAAAAGGGGGAAGTATTCGTAGATTTTCGGAACATCTAAACCCCCGTTCTATGCGATTGGTAGCCCTCAACAAACCTACTGATATTGAACGTGGTCAATGGTACTTTAGGCGCTATATAAAACACTTACCCAATCCCGGAGAGCTTGTTTTTTTTGATAGAAGTTGGTACAATAGAGCAGTAGTTGAACCGGTTATGGGCTTTTGTAATGACAAACAATACGATCAATTTATGGTTCAAGTACCTGAATTTGAACATATGCTTCGTGAAGACGGAGTACAAATCATTAAATTTTGGTTCTCAATCTCGAAAGAAGAGCAACAAAAACGTTTTGCTGCACGCCTTGAAAATCCGGTAAAACGATGGAAATTTAGCCCTGTTGATAAAAAAGGACAGGAATTGTGGGATCGTTATACCTATTTTAAAGAACAGATGTTTAGCAAAACACACACCACTTACAGTCCGTGGATTATTGTCAAGACGAATATTAAGTATACAGCGCGTCTAGAAAGTATTCGTTATGTACTCTCTCAATTTAAATACGACGGAAAAGACAAAGCCTTGACCAGTCTATTACCAGATCCCAATGTAATTATGCGCTATTACAGATCTTCTGTACAAATTGATTAATTTAACTCAACTTTTTTGCCATGACAGCACACGACAAAACCTATACCGAAAAAGATATTAAAATTCTAAATTCTAATAAAGGCTTGCATGCTCTTTTATCTCAAAAAGGTTACGACTTGGCAAAAGCCATACGCTTTGCCCGCTATGAAAAGCAATTAAAAAAATTACAGGTTCAGTTAATTAAACTTCAAACTTGGGTTATCCAAAACAACGAAAAAATTGTCGTTATTTTTGAAGGTAGAGATTCTGCCGGAAAAGGAGGAGCTATACGAAGAATTATCGAACGATTAAATCCCAGACACTTACGCGTAATAGCGCTTCCCAAACCTTCAGAAGATGAAGTGACCCAATGGTATTTTCAGCGCTATGTAAACGAATTGCCCAAAGGAGGTGAAATTGTTTTTTTTGATAGAAGTTGGTACAATCGTGCTGTTGTAGAGCCAGTTAATGATTTTTGTACTGATGAAGAATATCACATTTTTATGAATCAGGTAAACGATTTCGAGAGAATGATTGTAGAATCCGGTGTTAGATTGGTGAAAATTTATATGTCTATCTCAAAGAATGAACAAGCTAAACGGTTTAGAGAAATACGATCAAACCCCTTAAAAGTATGGAAAATGAGTCCGGTTGATGAAAAGGCACAAGAGCTTTGGGATGTTTACACCGATTATAAAAATAAGATGTTTGAAAATACTAAAAATAACGGCTTCGAGTTTAAAGTGATTAAAGCAAACAGGAAAACAGAAGCTCGTATTGCCGTAATTAAACACTTCTTAGACCAAATCCCCTATGATAAAAATATTGAAGTGTAAAGAAGAGTTTTAATTCTTTTACTAAGACCAATAAATTTGAATTTGGTAAAAAAATTAACATCTCCTTACAACATACTAAAATACGATTTTAAAATAACGGCATTTTGATCTTTTGGTGTAAAAACCTCTAGCAATTTTGCTTGTGTGCTTTTGTTAAAAAAAGTAGCAATCTGAGTGTCTAAGTCTTTTTCGTTGCAAGCTGTAATATAGTCTATGCCGTGCATGTTGCAAAGTTGTTTTGCCGTTAAATAATGTGGCGTTTCGAAATACTCCAATGTTTCTGTTGTGGTAGGTCCGGGAATAAATCTAAAGATTCCTCCTCCCCCATTGTTTATGAGTATAATCCTAAACGAAGCGGGAATATAGCGGTTCCACAAGGCATTAGAATCATAGAAAAAACTCAAATCACCGGTAATCAATAACGTACTTTTATCAGAAATTGTGGCCACACCTAAAGCTGTAGAAACACTGCCGTCAATACCACTGGTTCCTCTATTACAACCTATCTTTATGGTATGGTGCCACGTAAACAATTGTGCATATCGGATAGGGGTACTATTAGAAAATTGCAGGTTACTATTTTGTGGAATCGCCTTATTAATACGGTTAATAACCTTTAAATCGGAAAAAAACACTTTATCCATAAACAAATTATGCTTTTGGTTACGTGCTTCTTTTACTTTTAAGAATACTTCTTGATAATTACTTTTCTTTTTCTTACTCAAGAAAAAGAATTGACTAAAGAACAAAGTAGGACTTACCTCAAAATGTTTTGACAGACAATGAAAAGTATCCGGCGCCCTATGTGCATCAATATGCCAATGCTGTTTTGGTGGATTATTACGTAAAAGCTGTTTAATTTTTTTAGAAACTAGCATTCCTCCAAAAGTCAACAGTATATCCGGCTTTAAGGCCGCAAAATCTTCATCATGCAATGGAAATACAACTTGATCGATAGAATCAATAAACTGGGGATGAGAAAGATTGGATGTGTTTTCCGTTAAGATAATAACCGAAGGGTCCTTGGTTAAATGTGTCAATTGTATTTGCAACATTTCATCCGGTTGAGCAACACCTACTAACAGCATTTTTCGTTTTGCACGATTCCAAATAGAGGCATATTTTGTAAGAGTTTCCAACGGGATGGGCTCTTCTGTTAAAAGCGAATCGCTTTTTTTACTACTCCTAGTAAAAGTAATACTTCTGCTGTTTACCGTTTCGTAAAGCGGTTCATCAAAAGGAACATTGATATGAACAGGCCCATTCAGAGCAAGTAAATCTGAAAAGACTTGTGCTATCGCTCTGTAATTTTCATCTAAATTTAATTCCGATAAATTAGCCGAACTTACAATATGATTTTGGTATACATTCTCTTGTCGTATGGTTTGACCATCACCAATGTCAATTAATCGTTTAGGTCTATCTGCAGAGATAATAACTAATGGAATTCCGCTGTAATAAGCTTCGGCTATAGCCGGATAATAGTTTAATAATGCCGATCCCGAACTACACACTATAGCCACAGGCTCTTGTGATTCTAAAGCCATTCCCAAAGCAAAAAAAGCTGCCGAACGCTCATCGACCACACTGTATTTTTTAATGTTTTCGGAAGCATTAAATTCAATGATAAGTGGTGCATTTCTAGAGCCTGGTGATAGCACCACGTGTTGTATTTTATACGCCTCACAAGCACTCACAATAAGTTGTGCCGAAGTTTTTTGAGAATGTTTCAAAGTAGTACTTATTCTTTAGATTCTAAACCGGAAATCCAGTCTAATAATTCCTGGTTTTCATCATCAGAAATAACGGCTTCAGGATGAAATTTTAGATAACCGACCAAAGGCATTTCTCTACTTTCTACAACCTCTTGTAAGTCATCGATAATATGTTTTTTTTGATCTTTATTATAAGTACCCCATTCATCAAAATTTACATGTTTTTTACCATCATTAATATGATAAGCCACGACGAAAGAAATAGGTGCTATCTCATGATACCAAAGGTAATTTGTATTGTTAGAATGGCAATCATTACAAGATCGATCCAAAATATTTTGAATGTTATCTGGTACCTTTTCAATTACAGTAATCCTATTTTCTGAAATTTTCGTACTACGGTTTTTACTAGGTCTATAAAGCTGAATAAGAACTAAAACAGCCAATGCGTATAGCATGATTTTTTTCATAAAAAAATGATTTAGTGAACAAAGATATTAAAATCTAATGTAAAAGTCTTACTAAGATATATTATGTATTTTTGTGCATTAAACCGGATTTATGAAAAAACTCGTTTTTGCTACAAATAATCCGCATAAACTTGCAGAAGTTCGTGCCCTTATTCCACAATGGGAAATTGTAAGCCTTTCTGATATAGGTTGTTTTGATGAAATACCCGAAACGGCCGCTACATTAGAAGGAAATGCCAAACAAAAAGCCGATTTTATTACCCGAAAATATGGCTATGATTGTTTTGCTGATGACACCGGATTAGAGGTTGAAGCGCTAAATGGTGCGCCCGGAGTCTATTCTGCACGCTACGCCGGAGAAACAGCAACGCCAAAGGACAATATCCAAAAGTTATTAGATAGATTAAAAAACACAACAAATAAAAAGGCACAATTTAAAACAGTCGTCGCCCTGAATTTAAAAGGGGAAACCCATTTATTTGAAGGCGTCTGTAAAGGTCATATTTTAGAAAAGGAAACCGGAAAAAGTAGTTTTGGTTATGATCCCATTTTTTTACCGGATGGCTTTACCAAGAGTTTTGCCCAAATGACAAAAGGGGAAAAAGGCGCCATAAGTCACAGGGGAAAAGCTATACATAAATTAATTCGCTTTTTAGAATCTTAATTGCACACCTATCAACAAGCGAAAAACATATTATCCATATTTTATACTGCTTTTACTGCTTTTAGTACTACTTTGGTTTATCAATATCAGTTTAGGTTCGCTTTATATTCCATTCAAAGAAGTTTTTAATGGATTAATGGGTCACGAATTAGCAAAAGACACTTGGGAACATATTCTATTTAATTTCCGTATCCCTAAATCATTAACCGCCATATTTGTAGGTGCCGGACTATCGTCGGTAGGTTTATTAATGCAAACCTTATTTAAAAACCCTATGGCAGGCCCTTCGGTTTTAGGAATTAGTGCCGGAGCAGGTCTAGGTGTTGCCCTACTCGTAATGGGTAGTGGCTTATATGGCATTCAGTTACTTCAAAGTGATACCTTAAGCACTCGCATTCTCATGGCTGCAATACTTGGATCTATAAGTGTTCTAAGTATCATCTTGCTCTTGAGTAATCGTATTAAAAACACACTTTCTATCTTAATTATAGGATTGATGTTAGGTGCATTAACTACTGCTGTTGTCGGGATCCTTTCGTACTTTACAAAAGCCGAACAATTACAACAATATATGTTTTGGGGTTTTGGAAGTCTTGGTCATTTATCCTTTGATCAGTTGGCGGTTTTAATGGGATCGGTTTTTGTGGGGATTATGGCTATCATTCCTATCATAAAGCCTTTAAACAGTTTACTATTAGGTGAAAAATATGCCCAAAGTATGGGAGTAAATATAAGTGTGATAAAGAATTACACTTTTATTGTCTCCGGAGTAATTACCGGAATTATTACGGCCTTTGTAGGCCCTATTTCCTTTATTGGTCTGGCTGTTCCGCATATTGCACGACTACTGTTTAAGACCTCAAATCATAAAATAATACTCCCGGCCGGAATACTAATAGGAGCCATCATAATGTTGTTGTGCGATAGCATTGCACAAGTACCTTTTAACGAAAATGTGTTACCTATTAATGCCATTACTTCTTTGTTTGGTGCACCCTTAGTTATTTGGTTATTACTTTATCAAAAAAAATATCATCTTTGAGTAAACATCCCCTACATATAACGCCCTTAGAAACAAAAAATCTAGGTATTGGTTACCGTAATAAGGCACATAGCCATCATGTGCTTGAAAATATCAACATACAAGTAAAAAAGGGAGAATTAATTGCCATTTTAGGAAAAAACGGTAGTGGTAAAACAAGCTTACTAAAAACTTTATCCGGATTTTTGCCACCACTTAAGGGTAAAGTTCTTATTCAAGACAAGCCCTTACAGCAGTTTTCGTCACTAGCATTAGCACAACATATTGCCGTTGTACTGACGGAACCCTTGCCCCATAACTTGCTACGTGTTGGCGAATTGATACGAATGGGACGACAAGCCCATACCAATTGGTTAGATACTTTAACACCTACTGATAAAGAGATTATCCAATTTGCCATTACTATGACGAATACTGAGGAATTGCTTCATGCTTATTATGATGAATTGTCTGACGGTCAAAAACAAAAAGTGCAAATTGCTAGATCTTTAGCACAAGATACCCCACTTTTATTTCTTGATGAACCTACTGCTCATTTAGATATACATCATAGAATGGAGACTTTTTTATTATTAAAAAAATTAGCGCATATACATCACAAAACCATTATTATGGCTACACACGAAATAGGTCTTGCCGTTTCACTTGCCGATCAATTATGGTTACTCCACGATAATACCATAAACATCGGATCGCCTCAAGAGTTGATTGCACAACAACATATTTCTAAAGTTTTTGATTCCGATTTAATACGATTTAATGCCCAAACCGCTACTTTTGAATACAAATAAAAGATTTATGAAAATTGCCATCGTCATACTAAATTGGAACGGTCAAGGATTATTGGAACAGTATTTACCCGATATTATCCGTTATAGCGATCCGGAATATAGTGATATATATGTAGCAGACAATGCATCAACAGATGATTCGGTAGCCTATATAAAAAAAAATTTCAGCACGGTACACATTATTCAGAATAAGCGCAATGGAGGCTATGCCAAGGGCTACAACGAGGCTTTAAAAGAGGTGGATGCAAACATATATGCCTTGGTAAATTCAGATATTGAGGTAACTAAAAACTGGTTAGAACCCATCTACAATCAATTTATGAAAGATGCAACAATCAGTATTGTTCAACCTAAAATACTGGATTACAAACAAAAGGGATACTTTGAATACGCCGGTGCTGCAGGTGGTTTTATTGATCAATTAGGCTATCCATATTGCCGTGGAAGAGTGTTTAACCATATTGAGAAAGATAGCGGGCAATACGATGATAAAATTCCCATTTTTTGGGCATCTGGGGCTTGTTTTTTTATTCGTGCTGAAGTATTTCACCACTTAGAAGGCTTTGACGAAGATTATTTTGCTCATCAAGAAGAAATTGATTTATGTTGGCGCGCTTTTAACAAGGGGTATAAAACAGTCTATAATGGTGAGTCAACCGTGTATCACGTAGGCGGGGCTACCTTAAACAAATCACATTGGAAAAAAACCTATCTAAATTTTAGAAATAGCCTTTTTAACGTAGTAAAAAATGCACCGGGTAATTACCCGTGGTTGGTTTTTAATCGATTGTTATTAGATGGTATTGCCGGAATAAAATTTCTTTTCGAGGGGAAACCCCTGCATACCTTTGCTATTGTAAAAGCCCATTTTTCTTTTTACAGAAATCTGCCTAAAATGCTAAAAAAGAGACGAAAAATGCCCAAAAAAAGAGCCGATTACTATACTATAAAAAGTATAGTTTGGAATTATTATATAAGAAAACAAAGCGTCTAAATCTAAAAAACCTTATCTCTGACTCCAATTAATAGGTGCTAAAGGTTTGTGATATCTCCTTTTCCTTCTCTAACAATCTCTGGAACTCCTTGGGTTACATCAACTACTGTTGATGGGATATTACCCCCAAAACCACCATCGATAACAAGATCTATTTTGTTTTGCCAATTCTCAAAAATAATTTCCGGATCTGTGGTATATTCAATAATGACATCCGGATCTTTAATAGAAGTTGCCGCAATAGGATTTCCTAATTCCTCGACAATAGCTTGAGTAATAGTATTGTCCGGTATACGAATTCCAACCGTTTTTTTATTTTTAAAGGGTTTGGGCAACTTATTAGCACCTTCTAGAATAAAAGTATAGGGACCTGGCAAACAGCGTTTTAATATTTTATAGACAGCGGTATCCATAGCCCTGACATATTCGGATAAATGACTTAAGGAATTGGTAATAAATGAAAAATTGGCCTTCTCGGGTTTTACTCCTTTTAATTGTGCCATTTTTTTTAATGCCTTAGGATGTAACAAATCACACCCCAAACTATAAACCGTATCCGTTGGAAAAATGATTAATCCTCCTCCTTTTAGGATCTTAACGACCTCTTTAACCGTACGTTCATTCGGATTTTCATCGTATAATTTTAAAAATGCAGCCATAATATAAACCCTATAAGTAACTCATGGTGTAAAAATACAAATAATGTTTTTACAGCATCTAATTTATTGAGAAATTATAACACGTAAGGCGCAATTACTTATTATTTAAGGCCTTAAGTTGTTGAATGAGTTGGGTTAAATTAATCCCTTTGTCAGCCGGTATAATAAGTTCTTCTCGGTGTTTGAATGTGCGGTCTGTGTAATAATAGGTCAGATTAATTCCATAAAAGGGCTCTTCTATAATTCTAATCTTTGACAATCCCGATAAAGGAAAATCCCAGTTGTGAAAAAAACCATTGATATAAGCGTATTTAGCACCAATCAAAATATTGGCATCGGCTTTATTATTTTTATACCTATAGTAATAGGGCATCCCAAAAGCAAATAATGATAAAAATAGAATCAAACCTACAAGTACCAAAAACATAGCCCATTTGCCTTCATCAATGACCAAAATAAAGACACTAAAAACAATAATGGCAATAAAAGAAATACTAAACAGGATAATACGATTCTTGCCAACCTCTTGCTTAAATAAGTAATTGACATAAAGTTTCTTTTGTTCGGGTGTTAAATACCAGTGGGCTAATAGACTTTCTCCGGTTATCAATTTTTCTAATTTTTTTTCACGACTTCTAAAGAGTAAGGCAAGACTAATAGAAACAAGAAAAAGGAAAAAGGAAATAAAAGCCAAAGCCCATGCCCCTGCAACAGGGCTCCACTCTTGAAAAGGTAAAATCATTAGGATAAAAAAGAGAGCAGTAGCATACCAAAAACGTTTTACTATTCGTGATTCACTATTTTGAATGGCTATCCTATTGTTAATCATAGCTAGGGTAGATTCCTTAATTTTTGTACCCAATTCAGCAGACAAATTGGGTTTATTAATAATCTCACTACCACAATGGGAACAAAATTTTGCTCCTTTATCAATAGAAGCCCCACAATTAGCACAATAAATCATTGTTGTAACATTAGGATTTACTTATATTTTGTATTTGATAATTTATCGAATTGATAGCGTAAATCAAGGTATTAATATAATTGCTTACGGGAGCAATCAATACTTTTCCGGTGCCCGTAAAAGTATTGAGAATACCCTCTCCGGATATAAGTGTAGAAAAAATACCTTTGGTGGCTTTGGTTACTTTTAAATCAATACCTTTTGTTCTGGCTACGGCGAAGGATCCATCAACCACTAAGGTGTCATTCTTTAACTCTAGAACTTGTATAGGTCCTCCAGCCGTAATAATAACCTTACCGGTACCTGAGACTGTGGTTTGAAACCACTTTTCACCAGAAAACATAGCACTAACAGCAGAATTCGTAAAAGATCCTATCGTAATGGATAAATCAGAAGCAAAGTAGGCTCCTCTATCAATAATCCATTCTTCATTTTTTAGATCCATGATATAAAATTCACCAAAAGAGGGTTGCAAATAAACGGTACCCGTTCCTTTAATTGTAGGTTTAACGACTCTTTCTCTAGTCAGTACTGACTTCATCATTTTCCCCATTCCGGGGGCTTTAGATTCTAAAATTAAATTTCCTTGCATATAATGCAAGCCACCCGCTTCATAACGAAATCCGGCATTTTCTAATTGCACTTTAACCAGATTTAAATTCTCTTTTTGAACAATTTCAAATTGTATCGATCCGATAGCTTTATCGGTATTCTGTATTGCCGATTCTTGGCTTACTTTTGTCCCACAATTACCACAAAAAACAGCTTCGGGTTGTAAAGGGCTTCCGCATTTCGTACAATGATTCATTCTTTATTCATTTAAAGTTCCTTTAATATATCCAACGGACACTTCATCATCCGAAATAAAATAGGCCTTAGCCTCAAAATATGTATTTGATTTTAGATCTAAAACAACATTCATTTTGGTATTTGTTGCCACATCAGAGGCTGTAAAAAAATACAAATTACCTTTTTTAACCGGATTAAATTGGTTTATAAAAAAATCTTCTTTATTGATATCAAAACTAATGTTATCAGGAGCTGTAACAGCTGTTGAATCTAAATAGGATTTATAGGCTAAATTCGCCTTTCTTACCGCATTATTTCGTTGTTTAGTAGTCGTTCTATTGGACTTTGAGTACAAGACCGTTTCCATATAAGATTCCGTTTTCCAAGGACCATCTTTTAGTGTAGGATCCATATGCGTAAAAATAAAATACAGGATAGAAATACCTATTACCGCAAGTAAAACTAAAATAAGTAGTATCTTAAATATCAAGCCTAGTACACCCGATTTCTGCTTTACTTTCTTTTTAGGAACAGCCTGTTTTTGTACAGCGCTTTCCGGTTTTTTGTGGGTGCTAGCTTTCGGCTTTTCTTGTTGCTTTTTTGGGGGTACCTCATTAGTTTCTTTTGTCTCTTGTATAGACACTTTAGGAAATACCGGCTCACCACATTGTAAACAAAATTTGGCCTCAGGCTCTAAAAGATGTCCACATTTTTTACAATACTTTTTTACCGTTTTCTTTGAAATATTTTCTGCTATTGGCTCCTTTAAGTTATGTCCGCAATTGGTACAAAAACTGGTTTCTTCGGGTAAAGAAGCATTACATTTCGGGCAAACAATAAAAGTTTCCTTAGAGGTTTCGGGTTTATCAACAGTAACTTGAGTAGTATTTTTAGGTTCTTCTTTTTTATCTTGAGTAGCACCAAGGTCTAACGGCACTTTAAATTTTATTCTATGTGAACAGTTTTTATTAGCACAAGAAACACTAATAACCTTGCCTTTATAGGGTATTAATTTTGCGTCTTTTACAACTTTTGTGGTCCCACATACTTTACATTTTACTTTCATAACTCTAGTTAACAATTAAAAATCAAATGAATCATAAAATAGGCTATTTAATTGTTTTTTAGATTGTACAATATCAATTACAATTTTTCTATTCTCAATATGTAAGTAAAAAACACTGGATTTAGTGCAAACAAAAGTTCCAAAATTAATATGTTCATCCCCTTCATCACCCAAATATTTTGTAGTAGTAAATGATAGTTTTAGGGTGTTTTCACGAAACATGTTTTCAAATAAAAACAAGGATTTACTTCCCAAGGTTAAGAGGTTGTTATCTGTATGAGCTAAATAGCCATTATCGATTAAATTATGAGCTACCTTTTCAATATCAATAGTTTTTTTAGAACCCTCATCGTCTTTATAAAGTGAGGAAATAGCAGTAATCCTTTTGACATCACCTTCATTAAACTGTTCACTAATATCATCTATTGTAAAATGCATAAAATTACCGGCTGTATCTGCTCCAACTTTCCGTGACATTTCTTCAAGATAAAAAGCAATATTTAGTATGAGGTAATCATCAAAACTAAATTGATGAACAGAAGACGTAGAATCAGGTTGAAATTTCGATATTTCAAGTAATTCTAAATATTTTTGTAAACTGTCTTTATAAGGGGCAAGATCTCCAACTTGAAACGTACTGCTATCGCTTGCTGTAAAAGACACACAATCAGCTGCTTTTCTAAAGAAAAAGGAAAGGTGCCTCTTATTTTCTATATCAAGAACTAATTCATATTTATATTCGGGAGCTGATAATACTGCTAGTGATTTTTTTAATATGTTGTATTCTGATTCATCCATAGAACTTTCTAACAACTCCTTAACAGCATTAAAATCGATATTTTCCCATTTTGAAACAGGGGCATCCACAATCAAATCAAAAAGTGGACTTTGAAATTTTATAGTATCTATAAACGGCTCTTGTAAAACGAATAATTCTAACCAAGATAATTCTTTCATGACGGTATCAATTATTTAAACTAAAAGAAACAAGTTACTTCCATAAAGCATCATTACCACGAAGTATTTTATACACTCTCTTTATTCTTTTAATTTTCTCTTCTTTAGGAATATTTAACTTGTTAATATTATTTTTTCTCTTTTGCAATACAGCCATAAACTTTTGATCATCTGTTTTGGCAGGTGTGTACAACCATTCTGTCGCTTTGGTTACTCCACCTTTGTATTTATCTAAAGTGTAATCTATAGCCGTATCCAGATTTGGACCACCGGCAAGAGTGGATACTGCATCTAGCGTACCGATAATTGGATTTTTAGTCAGTACCTTTTTAATGACAAAACGGGCTGTTTCCTCAGCGGCTTTACCCAATTTATCATAACCATCTCCTTTAGTATTCCATACCTTGTCAACAGAAACACCTATATCTAGCAAATCACCTACAAAGCCTGCTTTATCCATAACCTTACCTACCTTTTTAGCTTTAGCCATCGATTTAACTTCTGCCTTCCATCGCAGTTTATGATTTAATTTATCAGCATATTTAGCAACTAGGTTCTTTAAACCTTTTCCTTTCAATTTCTTTATTTTATCATAAAAATCTTTAGTTGCTTTTGCCAATTCTTTTTTTCTGTCGAGATTTTTCCATACTCTTACCCCTAACTCATCAATCAATACGCGAGTGGCATTAATAAAACTCACACCATCGTGAATTCCCTTATGGGGCACTCCTTCTTCAGCATCGTCTTCGTCGTCTTCATCATCTTCATCATCTTCATTGTCTTCATCATCTGTATCGTCATCTAAATCTTCATCATCTTCAATAAGAATATCGTCATCATCTTCTTCTATAAATTCATCATCCATTTCATCAAGAATTTCATCTACATCTTCATCGGTTAGGTCTGTAGGATCGGTATCCTCTACAACATATACATCAACAGGTAGTTCCTCATCATCTGGGATAATGTCGTCCGGATATTCTTCTGTATCCGGGGTTGTAGGGATCATACCTGAGCTAGCCACTCCTACAATAACCGCAATAACCCCTCCGGTAATAGCAACGGCAGCATTATATCCTGCCGTTTCTTCGCAATCGCCAGGTGATGAACAATCATGAGCCGATACCATAAAATTATGAAAAAATAGCAACACTAAAATTCCATATTTATTATTTTTGAATTTAGTAAAAGCCTTAACGCCCAATAACAAAAATAAAGTTTGAAAATCTTTTGATTTCATATGCTGTTTTCTAACTATATTTCTTGTCATAATTCCTCTTAATACCATAACCTAAAACCACACCCCAAAGTCCATGACCTACCAATCCAGTCATTAGAAAACCCGGATCTGCTAGCCGAATTTCTAAAAAGTGTGGATAAACCCACATCATTAATGCTTGTAATGCCATAGACCATAAAAAGCCTTTTAATATTCCTCCTTTTGGAGCTAATAAGGCAAACATCATCCCAAAGCTAATTCCATTCCAAAAATGGTAAGTCCAACCGGCAAACAAGGCTAGCGGTGCCGACTGAGACAGGCCTGTTATCAACTCTCCAAATATAGGCATAGCCCTATATGGATTAAAATCAAACCTAAAGATTAACTTGAGTAAGGGGCGAATTCCATCATAAAAAAATGTTGCCAACAAACCCCATTTTCCTCCTTGTATTATAAGATCATTAAATCCTAAAAATTTATCGTTATTCTTAAAATATAAAAGCGCGGACACTAGCACTACTATAGAGGGTAAAACAACAAAAGAAACGGTAAATGTCATCGGTATTTTACCCAATCCCCATAAGGTTATTGCGACACCCGATGTACTTGTTAGTGCTAAGCCTACAATAATCTGGGTAATAGATAATTTTCGTTTCATAATTCCTTATTAAGTTTTATTTGTCCTTGTTTGGGTAATAACACGAGATATCCGGTTACTAAAGAAACCAATACGATAATCTGTTCTTTAAGTGCTACATTACTCACCCGGTCTTCAAAAGTAATAACGAGCGAAAGTAAAACAGGTATTCCTAATGCAAACAGATACCGAATAGGTTTGGAAAATTTATCCCGTTTTTCAAAAAAACCGGTAAGTTTTTTTTGAATTTCTTTATAATAATTGGTTGTAATAAAAGTAAAAACACCTATAATAGATGGAAAGGATCGTTGATCAATGATACCGTTAGTATCCATAATCGAGGGGTGACTCCCTGCCCATAAAATAGTAAAAATCAAAGTGCTTACAACTGGCGCTAACAAAAATTGAAAATCTTTGGGAATTTTGGGCTTAATCTTATTGATAAAATTAAAAAACCTTTTTCTAAAAACAAAAATAAAAACCATTAACAACAATGGGCCTAACAACATCTTAAACGCTACCATTGCAGAGCATATATACATGCCTATCGTTTTAACTTGGTGACCACTACAATTCCCGGGATCTATAATATTTCTGAATAAATTAGGAATAAAACCTAAGAACCAAAAGATTCTAGCAACAAGAATACCTACAATAAATACTAAAATTACTTTTACAAATGGGTTTTTCATGCGAAATCAAATTGACTAACACTGACAATAAATAATTTACAATTTATCACCTATCTAATAGTTATCAAGTTTAAGAATAATAAATATCTTTTTCAATGACACAAATAGGTCATTTTTTGTATTTTTTTAAAAGACTATCCACCGCTTAGTTTTACAGATTAAAATTTGATAAATAGTACATTTTTTGGGTTCTACTTAATAATAGTTTATGTAATTTTGCTCAAGTTAATTACATTATTAAACTTGTTTACAAACATCCATTATGAATACCAAAGGCCATAGATCAAAATCAACACAAGAAGATAGTTTTTTTATGCGTAAAGCCATTCAACAAGCAAGTGATGGCATGAACTCAGGCGAAGGAGGTCCTTTTGGTGCTATTATCGTAAAAGATGGTAAAATTGTAGGTCGAGGCAATAACAAAGTTACATCTACTAATGACCCTACGGCACATGCCGAGGTAGTAGCCATACGCGATGCTTGTAAAAATCTTAATACATTTCAATTAGATGATTGTACCATCTACACCTCGTGCGAGCCCTGCCCTATGTGCTTGGGGGCCATCTACTGGGCGCGACCCAAGCGTATTGTATATGCCTGTGATAAAAAAGATGCTGCAGCCATAGATTTTGATGATGCTTTTATCTACAAAGAAATTGAGTTGCCTATTGATAAGCGTTCTATTAAAACAGAACAATTATTACGAGATGAGGGACTTAAAGTATTTAAAGCGTGGGAGCAAAAAACAGATAAAGAAGAATACTAGAACTCACTGTTTTACTCCAAAAATCTAATGTATTTTTTCTCGTAAGATATCTTTGAATCCTTATTCAAAGCATAGTACAGACAATTACTTTTCCTTTTTAAAATCTAAAGACAACGAATTGACACAATAGCGCTTACCTGTTGTTTCTTGTGGTCCATCATCAAATATATGTCCTAAGTGACCACCACAGTTGGCACAAACAATCTCTGTACGTACCATACCGTGACTGGTATCTCTATGATAAATAATACTTCCGGGAATAGCATCATCAAAGGATGGCCAACCACAATGTGATTCATATTTGTTACTCGAGTTAAACAAAGCAGCCCCACAAGCGGCACAATGGTAAGTCCCTTTGTCAAACGTCATTAAATATTCTCCTGTACCGGGTTGCTCTGTCCCTTTTAATCGTAAAATTCTAAATTGTTCCGGACGTAACTCTTGTTGCCATATAGAGTCCGGTTTTTCTATTTTATAACTCATCATATCCTTTTTTTTAATAGGTGATTCCTTTTGTGCATTGCTACTACAAGAAACCAAAAAGATTCCCAAAAATACGAACTGAAATTTAAACATCATAAAAAAATTATTCATCGTTACTTAAAAAATTAATAATTTGGTTAATTACATCATTATCGATTAAAATACGCCGGTGTCCCAATCCATCGGTAATCAATAATTCGCCATTCTTTAAGTTTTGTCGTATTTGTTTCGCACAACTTACAGGAACATCCTCATCTTTTTTATCGTGTACCACTAAGGTAGGAATAGTAATCTTTTTAGCAGCGACATTGGCAGAAAGCAGCTCAGAATCCATTCCAAGAAGTTTGTCCATCTTCTCTTTTAATAATAAGGCAATTTTAGGTTGTAATCCCAAGCGATTAACAAACTGTTTACAAATATCCAAAATAGAATCGCCAGCACCAATACTGACTATTCTTTTGAGCTGAAATCCATCTTTTGCAGCTTGTAATAATGCCATACCACCTAGAGAATGGCCAATAGCAAACTCAAAAGGACCCAAATGTTTATCAAGTTCTAAAATACTTTCAATATATTCGGGCATAGCCGATGTTTTGCCATCGGAATCGCCATGAGCCGTTGCATCAAAACTAACTATCTGAAAGCCTTTTTCAGCTAGAGCTTCTCCTATTTTATACAATTGTGTACCTCTTCCTGCCCAACCGTGGATCAGTAAAATTTTTTTAGACCCGGAACCGTATTTATATACCTGAATTCGTTTTTGTAACTGAGGAATTCGTAACATTTCTTTAGTTGCCTGTTGATACATTTTTTCTTCCCTACTAGGCCTTTTAAACTGAAAAGGGGTTCTAAATAGCTTTAACACAAAATCAGTAGCAAGCTTTGGGGAAAGGAATTGTAATACTTTTCCGGTTAAAAGTATGTACTTTGGGATACTAAAAACTTTATGATTCGGTTTTGCTTTTGGCATAAATAATGTATTTTTACAATTGGTAAAGATATTATTTGTATTTTTAAAACCACGTTAAATATTATTTATTATTAAATGTATACCCAAATGAAAAAAATTATTTCTTTTTTACTAGTTATTATTATTGTTGCCAGTTGTAGCAGTGTGCCTATAACCGGACGCAAAAGAATAAATTTAATACCTGATTCTCAGGTACTCCCTATGGCATTTGCCCAATATAATGGATTTCTTAAAGAGCACAACATCTCTAAAGATGCTACTAAAACCGCTGAATTACAATCTGTAGGCCATAGAATATCCAAGGCGGTGGATCGTTTTATGCGTGCTAATGGTATGACGCAAGAAGCCAACAGCTATAAATGGGAATTTAACCTTGTAGAGGATAAAACCGTTAATGCTTGGTGTATGCCCGGAGGAAAAGTAGTTTTCTATACCGGTATTTTACCCATCTGTGCTAACGAAGACGGTATTGCCGCAGTTATGGGTCACGAAGTAGCACATGCTTTTGCTAAACACGGACAAGAGCGCATGACCCAAGGTTTAGCAGCACAACTAGGTGGTGTTGCTGTGGCTATCGGAACGGCAAATAAACCGGAGAAGACAAAACAGATATGGAATTTAGCCTATGGGATTGGCTCACAATTAGGGATGTTAAAATACAGTCGTGTCCATGAAACAGAAGCTGATAAATTGGGAATGGTCTTTATGATTATGGCCGGTTATAATCCTAAAGAAGCCGTGAATGTCTGGATTAGAATGAGTCAGCGAGGCGGTCAACAACCTCCTGAAATACTTAGCACACACCCTTCCAATCAAACACGTATACAAACTTTAACCAATTTTATTCCAGAAGCAAAACGTTTGGCAAAAAAATATAATGCACAAATGTTAACACAATAGTTCGCTTAAAATAATAAATCAACAGCTAAATAATTACCAATATTATTATTTAGCTGTTTTTTTATCCCTAAATTTGTGGCTATGTTACAAAAAGGAAGCAAAAAACTTATTGGGGCCTGGACTTTTTATGATTGGGCAAATTCTGTTTACCCGCTAGTGATTACTACAGCCGTTTTCCCACTTTACTTTGGTGCGGTAACCGGAGGTAAAAACGCGCAACTACAATTCTTAGGCCAGAATTGGCAGAACACGGAACTGTATACATACACCTTATCCCTCTCTTTTCTTATAGTAGCTTTTATCTCCCCTATTCTTTCGAGTATAGCAGATTATATGGGAAATAAAAAACGCTTCATGCAATTCTTTCTATACCTAGGTTCTTTCTCTGTTATGGCGCTTTATTTTTTTAAAGGAATTGACACGCTTTGGGTCGGTATTACTTTTTCTATATTGGCAAGTATTGGATTTTGGGGTAGCTTGGTTTTTTATAATGCCTATTTACCAGAAGTAGCTTATCCCACAGAACAAGATGATGTAAGTGCTAAAGGATTTATAAAAGGCTATATAGGCTCTGTATTCTTATTATTGTTTATCTTGACAATGATTATGATGCCTCATTGGTATGGTTTTGCCGAAAAAGGAGAAAAAGCACCCGGTCTTGTATATCGATTAAGTTTTGTTATTGTAGGTCTATGGTGGATGGGATTTGCACAATATACTTTATACTATCTTCCTTATAATACGCATAAACGAAAACCGGAAAAAGATTTTATCTTTAAAGGATATAGAGAATTACGACAAGTACTAAGAGAACTAAAGCATCAATATACCTTAAAGGTTTTTTTGATTTCTTTCTTTTTATTTAGTGCCGGTGTACAAACCATTATTGTTCTGGCCGGTAAATTTGGCGATGAAGAACTTGGTTTACCCACTACAAACTTAATTATTACAATTCTGCTCGTTCAGTTGGTTGCTATTGCCGGTGCCTATTTGTTTTCTAGAATATCGGATAGATATGGAAATATTACAACCCTAAAAATAACATTGATTATATGGATATTAGTTACTTTTGCGGCTTTCTTACTGCCGGGTCAAAGTCCTAATGTAGATGTCTATTTTTATACGTTGGGTGGTTTTTTAGGATTGGTTCTGGGTGCTACACAGACCATTGCCCGTTCCACTTATTCAAAATTAATGCCTGAAGATACGGTAGATACTGCAACCTATTTTAGTTTTTATGATGTTACTGAAAAAATCGCTATTGTGATGGGAACTCTAATTTTCGGGTTTTTAGTAGGTATTACTAAATCTATGCGAACTTCTGTTTTGATATTGGCACTGTTTTTCTTTGCCGGTTTCATTGTATTATTTTTTATGAAACGCACGAAATATGTCGAATAAACACTTTGATTTTATAGTAGTTGGTGCCGGAATAGTCGGCGCTGCAACAGCCTACAAGCTCCAAATAAAATACCCCAAAAAAGCCATCGCTTTATTGGAAAAAGAATCTGAAATAGGCAAACATCAAACCGGGAGAAATTCCGGTGTCATCCATTCGGGAATTTATTACACCCCAGGTTCTTATAAGGCCGAAAACTGTAGAACGGGCAGAGAACAGCTCATCGCATTTGCAGAAAAATACCATATACCTTACGAAGCTTGCGGCAAGATAATTGTCGCCACTAATGAATCGGAATTAGAAGCACTTGAGGCCATTTATGAAAGAGGAATTGAAAATAACACACCGGGAATTTCCTACCTCAATGCTGAAGAAATCAAACAAAAAGAAGCTTTTATTGAGGGAATTAAAGCCATTCACGTTCCTTCTGCCGGAATTATTGACTATGTTGCCACTAATAAAAAACTAGCTGGTTTATTACACACTATAAATCCTAAAAGTAAACTGATTATATCCTGCTCCTATCAAAAAACGATACGAGATGGTTTTAAAAAAATTGTACATACCAGCCAAGGAAATTTTATTGCAGACCAAGTAATTTTATGTACCGGTCTTCAATCGGATAGAAATGCAAAAAAAGACCATACGCATTTAGATTTGAAAATAGTAGGATTCCGAGGTGATTATTACGAATTTATTCCGGAAAAAAAACATAAAATTAACAACTTGGTGTATCCGGTTCCCGACCCTAGATTTCCTTTTTTAGGTGTACATTTTACTAAAATGATTGACGGATCTGTTGAATGTGGTCCTAATGCTGTTTTTTCATTTGCACGCGAAGGATATAACAAGACTAGTTTTAGTTTTAAAGATACGTGGGAGGCTTTAACCTACAAAGGAACTTGGAAACTTTTCTCTAAATTTTGGCGTAAGGGAATTGATGAATATAAACGTGCCTTTTCAAAAAGATTATTTGTAAAAGCTTTACAAAAAATGATGCCAAAATTAGAAAGTAACGATCTTATTCCTTCAAAATCAGGAATTCGCGCACAAGCCATTGATCCTACAGGTGCCATGGTTGATGATTTTAAAATCGTTGAAAACTCAGGAATTATTCACGTATTAAATGCGCCCTCCCCAGCTGCAACGGCCTGTTTATCAATTGCCGACGAAATAGTTGCAGTTACTTCTAATTCGATGAATAAAGGAATAACTATGGTTAGAAATACTGATTGTGGTAGTGATCTGGACAGTTGTTAATTTTTTTTAGTTCTTGATGCCTAAAACATTCAAGTGTATGATCGTTAACCATTCCCGTGGCTTGCATATGCGCATAAACAATGGTTGATCCTACAAATTTAAAGCCCCTTTTCTTTAAATCTTTTGCTATTATATCAGATAAGGGTGTGGTGGCCGGAACTTCAGTAATTGCTTTCCAATGATTACAAATGGGTGAATTATCTACAAAATTCCAAAAATAATTAGAAAAAGAACCAAATTCATCTTGCACTTTCATAAAGGCACGAGCATTGGTTATGGCTGCTTTTATTTTCAGTTTATTACGGATAATTCCAACATCGTTTCTAAGAAATTCTTCTTTTTTATCATCGTAATCGGCAATTTTATGATAATCAAAATTGTCAAAAGCTTTTCTAAAATTATCTCTCTTTCGCAGAACCGTAATCCAACTCAATCCTGCTTGAAAAGTTTCTAGGAGTAAAAACTCAAAAAGTTTGGTGTCGTCATACACGGGAACACCCCATTCATTATCGTGATAGTCTTTATATAAGGGATCACTACTAACCCAAGCGCATCTTGTTTTATTCATAATTATCCAAAAAAGAAATAAGCGACAAAAATAGCTGCAATAATACCTGCCAAATCGGCAATTAAACCTACTGTTACAGCATACCTGATATTTTTAATTTTTACCGATCCGAAATAGACAGCTAACACATAAAAAGTAGTTTCGGTAGAACCTTGTAATATTGAGGTTAACTTACCTACAAAAGTATCGACATTTTTAAAACCATCACCCCAACTTTCAACCATTAAACCCCTAGCACCTCCACCACTTAAGGGTTTCATAAATGCTGTTGGGAGTCCATCTACAAATCGAGTATCTACACCTAGAAAAGCTACAAAACTTCGTATCCCTTCTACTACGTAATCCATGGCTCCAGATGCTCTAAAGACACCTACTGCAACCAACATAGCAATTAAAAATGGAATAATCATTACAGCAACATTAAAGCCTTCTTTGGCCCCCTCTATAAATGCATCATACACATTTATTTTTTTATATGCTGCTACGGAAATAAAAATGACAATAATGCCAAACAATAGGACACTAGTTAATACTTTTGAAAACAACTGCATTTGCTCCGGTGATAAAGTACCTAGATATAGTACCAATCCTACAATAAAAGCTGTTGCCCCAATTAAATAGGTCAAGATTGTTTTTTGAAATAGATTTATTTTTTGGATAATTGCTGTCACTATTAATCCTACCATTGTAGAAATAAATGTAGCAATCAAGATCGGAATAAAAACATCGGTAGGATTAGCGGAATGTGCCGAAGCTCTCAATGCCAAAATACTAACTGGAATTAGGGTCATTCCCGAAGTATTTAGTACCAAAAACATTATTTGAGCATTACTAGCAGTATCCTTATTAGGATTAACCGATTGTAACTCTTCCATAGCCTTTAAACCTATAGGTGTAGCCGAATTATCCAGACCCAACATATTAGCCGAAAGATTTAAAATCATAGTTCCTATTGCCGGATGATCTTTGGGTAATTCAGGAAATAATCTAGAAAACAATGGAGCAACCAGACGTGAAATTATCTTGACTACCCCTCCTTTTTCACCAATCTTTAGTATACCCATCCAAAGGGCTAAGGCACCGGTTAACCCGATAGACAATTCGAATCCCAATTTAGCTTTATTAAAAACAGCATCCATTATTAGAGAAAAAACCTCGGTATCTCCAAAGAATATCAGTTTGATCAACGCTACAAAGAAAGCTATAACAAAAAAAGCAATCCATATATAATTTAAAGCCATATTAAAAAATCAATTAGGCTAAGATACTATTTTTTCCGGTAAAGGTTCTATTTTAATTGTGGTCCGGCGGGAACAAGTGAGGCACCTTCGTCGGTATCAGTATATTTCTTAAAATTATCGATAAACAATTGGGCTAAATTTGTTGCCTTTTTGGTCCAGTCCTCCACCGTATCATAGGTATCTCTTGTATCTAATATATCTGGATTTACACCGGTAAGCTGGGTAGGGATTTCCAGATTGAAAATTGGTATTTCTTTAGTCGGTACCTTATCAATTTCACCACTTAAAATAGCATCAATAATGGCACGAGTATCTTTAATAGATATTCGTTTGCCGGTACCGTTCCATCCCGTATTTACCAGATAGGCTGTAGCGTTATGCTCTTCCATTTTCTTAACCAATTCTTCTGCATATTTTGTAGGATGCAAGGACAAAAAGGCTTCACCAAAACAAGCAGAAAAAGTAGGTTGAGGTTCTGTTACACCCAGCTCTGTTCCGGCTAATTTAGCAGTAAATCCTGATAAGAAATGATATTTGGTCTGTTCCGGTGTCAATTTGGAAACCGGAGGTAATACGCCAAAAGCATCTGCTGTTAAAAAGATTACTTTTTTGGCATGTCCTGCTTTAGAAACCGGTTTTACAATATTTTCTATATGATAAATAGGATACGAAACTCTGGTATTTTGCGTAACACTATCATCGGTAAAATCAATTTTACCATTCGCATCTACGGTAACGTTTTCTAATAAAGCATCTTTTTTAATAGCCGCATAGATTTCCGGCTCAGCTTCTTTATCGAGGTTAATAGTCTTTGCATAACATCCACCTTCAAAATTAAAGATACCTTCATCATCCCATCCGTGCTCATCATCACCAATTAAGGCTCTGTTAGGATCTGTTGATAAAGTTGTTTTTCCGGTACCTGATAAACCGAAGAAAATGGCTACATCACCATCTTTACCCACGTTAGCCGAACAATGCATAGCGGCCATTCCTTTTAGGGGCAAATAGTAATTCATCATGGCAAAGATTCCTTTTTTCATTTCACCACCATACCAAGTTCCTCCTATAAGTTGCATTTTTTTAGTCAAATTAAAAACAGTAAAAACCTCGGAATTTTTACCGTGACTTTTCCAGTTTGCATTCGTGGTTTTAGAGGCGTTGAGAACGACAAAGTCCGGCTCCCCAAAATTTTTCAATTCTTCCTCTGTCGGTCTGATAAACATATTTTTGACAAAATGTGCTTGCCAAGCGACTTCTACCACAAAACGTACTTTAAGTCTAGAATCTATATTAGCACCTGCATAGCCGTCTACCACATACAGTTTTTCACTGCTTAATTGATCGGCAACTGTTTGTTCAAGATCGTCCCAAACATCGGGAGATAAGGGTTTATTATCGTTAGGAGACACATCGTTATTCCACCAAATCGTATTTTCGGTAATGGCATCTTTAATTATATATTTATCTAAAGGAGAACGGCCTGTGAATTTTCCAGTCATTACATTTACTGCACCTAATTCCGTTAACTGTCCTTTTTCAAATCCGGTAAGTTCGGGATCTAATTCATCTTTTCGTAAAGTTTCATACGATGGATTGTAGAGCAATTCTGTAATATTGGTAATTCCATATTCTTCTAGTGAAGAAAGAACAGATTTAATTCTGTTTTCCATAAAATTATCTATTTGATTGTTTAGGAAACAAAGATAAAAA
>JANTFW010000021.1 GCA_024763245.1 Flavobacteriaceae bacterium
TTATCTTGTGTACAAGTCGATGATGCCACTTTTATGCAAAACAACTGGGCAGCTGCTATCGATGCAGGAGCTTCCTATAGCGAAGCTTGTCACTATGGAGAAACCTATGTTCCTGATGATAATTTTGAAGCCTATCTAGAAGCCAATGGAATGGGTAATGGTATTGCTAACGACGACTATGTAACAACCGCAAATATAGATACCCTTATTTCCTTAAATGTTTCCGGTCAAAATATTGCAGATTTAACAGGAATTGAAGATTTTGAACTACTACAAAGTATAATCTGTAGCGATAATGACCTAACCAGTCTTAATTTTTCACAAAATATACATCTGACCAGTATTTATTGTCATCAAAATCAATTGACCTCCTTAGATATATCGGCTAATACAAATCTAGTTACGCTTTGGTGTCACCTAAACAACCTGAGCACGCTGAATATTGACAACAATACTAATTTACACACACTTTACTGTGGTAATAATCAATTAAGTGCTTTAGATGTAGGTCATAACACCAGTTTAGAATCTTTGACTTGTTATTCAAATCAATTAAGCAGCATTGATGTGAGCAGTAATCCTAATTTAAGTACGCTTTGGATAAGCTACAATCAGCTTAGCTCATTGGACTTAGACGATAACACAAATATTGAACAATTATGGTGTAATAACAATCCTAACCTAACCGAATTACGTTTACAAAATGGTGCCAATAATCTTTTATCAGGGACTTTTACTTCAGGAAGTACAACCTATGCACGGATGATTGCCACAGACAATCCTAATTTAACTTGTATTTATGTCGATAATGCCAGCGCAGCCAATAATAGTGCCGGTTATTATCACGATTGGCAAGTGGATGCCACGGCAACTTTTGTAGATACGGATAGCGAATGCCAGCATCTTGGGGATACTTATGTTCCTGACGATAATTTTGAAGCCTATTTGGAAGCCAACGGAATGGGTAACGGTATTGCCAATGATGATTATGTAACTACTGCTAATATTGAAAACGTGACCGGATTAAGTGTTCAAAATTTAAACATAGCAGACCTGACAGGAATCGAAGATTTTACAGCCTTACAAATGCTTGCTTGTTTTAATAATGATTTAACGAGTCTGGATATATCTCATAATGTAAACCTGACACAACTGTCCTGTAATGGAAACCAACTAAGTAGTTTGGATATCTCAAATAATCCTAGTATGTCTGTACTTAACTGTTCTTACAATAGTTTAACCACATTAGACACATCTAATAATCCTTCACTGAGCAGTCTTAGCTTTGCAGATAATCAAATTAGCACTATTGATTTATCACAAAATACCAATTTAATGACCTTAATTTGTTATTTGAACAATCTGACAACACTTGATTTGTCTGATAAATCAAATCTAAACAATGTGTATTGTAATGGAAATCAATTAAGTTCAATTGATATCTCTAATGATACTAATTTACAGATTCTCAGGTGTTACAATAATAATTTAACCGGTATAGACACCTCTAGTAATACCGCTTTACGCGAACTACAATGTTACAATAATCAATTGACAAACCTCGATTTTAGTCAAAATAGTAATTTACGTATCTTACATTGCTACGATAATCAGCTTGTAGCCTTAGATCTAGATGCCAATGTACTTTTAGATGATTTTTGGTGCTATAACAATGCTTTAACCGAACTACATTTGCAAAATGGAGCAAACAGTTTATTATCGGGAACCTATACTGTTGGTAGTAATGTTTATGCAAGAATGAGAGCTTTAAATAATCCGAATCTCACTTGTCTATATGTAGAAGATGCCATAGCAGCTGCAGCAGGAACCGGTGATTATCAAGATTGGGAAGTAGATGGCACTGTACATTTTGTAGAAACTGCCGCCGAATGTCAAGCTTTAAGTTATAACGATTATAATCAAATTCAAACACTAAATCTGATACCAAACCCAGCCAGCACGGTGTTCCGTATTGAAACAGAAAGTTTGGTAAAAAATATTAGTATTTACGATTATACCGGCAGAAAAGTTCTTGAATATGCAGCGCAACAAACCTATGATGTATCCCATTTACAAAGTAGTGTCTATTACGTAGTAGTTACAACAGAAAAAGGTACAGGAACAAAACGTTTGATAATCAAATAATACCACAGTGTTATTCTATTTATCAATAGAGTAATTTTTTTCAGCCGCGCACCTTTGGTGCGCGGTCTTTTTATTATACAAAAAACAATAGACTTAACATATTCCTGTATTTCTTTACATTTTTTTCTGATTTTTTGCAAAAAGATGACATTTTTCATAAAAATTTATAAGATGTAATTGTTCCTTTGCTCAGAAATTTTAAGAGGTATGCATACACATAAGTTTTCACTAAAAAAATTTAGTTATACATTTATTATTGTACTACTAATTTGGTATGGTTTTACAACATCTATACAGCCGGCAGAAATCATAACAGGGATAATCATTAGTCTACTAATTGCCCTTATAAGTGTTAAGAATTTTAACTGCTGTGATCCTATACTAATTACGCCTTCACATATTTTATATTTCATTCAGTATTTCTTTGTTTTTATTGGGGCTTTAATCAAAGCAAATTTTGATGTAGCTCGCAGGGTCATATCCCCTAACCTACCCATTAATCCGGGCATAGTTACCTTCGAAACCAAATTGACTAACGATTTTGCAAAAATGGTTTTGGCTAACAGTATTACCCTAACACCGGGGACCTTAATGGTAGATGTTATAAAAAATAATTTTTATGTGCATTGGATAGATGTTACTACCGAAGATCCCAAAGAGGTGTATAAAGAAATTGCAGCTCCTTTTGAAAATATATTATTAAAAATTTACAACTAGTTATGATGATCATTATTTACATATCCATTGTTCTCATTGCACTAGGCTCTTTATTAAGTTTTGTACGGTTTATTAAAGGCCCAACAGCTGCCGATCGAGCTATAGCATTAGATACGTTGTCAGTAATTGGCATTGCGGCATTAGTTGTATTAGGCTACTTGTTTAAGCGATATATTTATATTGATTTAGCCTTGGTTTATGCCGTACTTGGATTTATAGGAATTATCGTTATCGCACGTTTTATAGAAAAAGCATTATAGATGGAAATTATTCACAATATACTTACATATCTAGGATTAGGATTTATCCTATTAGGAAGTGTTTTCTTATTTTTAGGAGCCTTAGGAATCTATAGGATGCCTGATTTATACAATCGATTACAAGCCGGAACTAAAGCCTCAACGCTAGGTGCAATGAGTGTTGTATTGGGTATTGGTCTTTTACAACCTGATTGGCTTATCAAACTAATTATAATCATTCTTTTTATAGGATTTGCAAACCCCTTAAGTTCTCATGCACTGGCTAGAGCTTCGTATCGTGCCGGTATAAAGCCTTTCTTTAAAAAAGATATAGATGCCTATGCAAATGCCGTGGAGAAACAACTCAAAAAGATAAGAAAGAAACTTCAAAAACTAAGCAATTAATTATGGTACTACTCATTTTTCTTATAGCAATGGCAGTAATTCTTATTGTAGCTGCAATCTATTCCATCGTACAAAAAGATTTACTTTTTGCGGTGTTAGGTACAGGAGTGGTTAGTTTAATTCTCTCGGTATTCTTCTATATTCTACAAGCTCCCGATGTTGCCATTACAGAGGCGGCCATTGGTATAGCCCTTACTACAATCATCTTTATTATTACCATACGTAATACCACGAGAGATGAGGACAAATACAATGATGACTATATAAATAGATTTAAATCAGATAAAGATGCTTAAGAAATTATTTGTTTTTATATTACTTTTTACCATCGGCTATTTTCTGGTAAATTCCTTAAAAAGTATTCCTTTGGGTGCCAATAGAGTGGGTTCCATAGATGAACCAACAACCGTATCGGGGTATTATCTTAATAAATCGCCTAATGCTTTAAAAGTAGCCAATTCTATTACCGCTGTCGTGGTTAACTTTAGAGGATTTGATACTTTAGGAGAAGTAACCGTTCTGTTCTTGGCAGCTACAGGCTTGGCAAGCATTTTATATCGTAAAGAGGATGAAGAGGAAGAAGAAAAACATACCCATTCCCTTTCAAAACGACTCAATTTACCTTCTTCCAGTTTGGTAAGAACCGGAGCCAAAATATTATTTCCATTAATTTTATTATTAGGGATTTACGTATTTATTCATGGTCATCTAACACCAGGTGGTGGTTTTCAAGGTGGGGCTATTATCGCTACAGGGTTTTTACTAATGCTTGTTTCCTATAAAGGTTTTACTACTAATCATAACGTTATGGTTTGGTTAGAGAGTCTAGCCGGTTTAGGTTTTGTTGGGGTAGGCCTTTACGGTTTATTTGCCTATGGATCTTTTCTACAAAACACAGGTTGGACAGGCAACTTAAACGATTTAATCAGTGGTGGGTTTATACCCCTAATTTATATCTTCATTGGAATAAAAGTGGCTACCGAGCTTACCAATGTATTGGATACCTTATTAAATATTAAACCGAGAAAAAAATGATAGATTTTCATACTATTTTTGAACAATATAAAGAGATCATAAGCATTGCGGTTTATGGTACGGCGGTTTTTTTAATCATTATAGGGTTATATGCTGTTTTACTTAAAAAACATTTAGTAAAAATTGTTATTGGATTATCAATTATGGATGCCGGAATACACCTTCTTTTTGTAGCTGTTGGCTATATATCTGGTGGAACGGCACCTATTTTCTCTCCGGGTAATGAAAATGCCGCTAATACTATGGTAGATCCGGTACCCCAAGCGCTGGTACTTACAGCCATTGTTATAGGTTTTGCTGTTACCGCCTTAGCCTTATCATTAGTTATTAGGCTTTACAAACATCATCACACTGCAAATATTGACCAACTAAAATCACTAAAATGGTAATAACACCTGTTCATTATATAGTCGTTCCGCTTTTAGCTGCTTTTGCTATACCTTTATTGACCAAAATCTATAAAGATGCCGCTAGATTAATACCGGGTATTGTTTTATTCTATAATATAATTGTTTCCTTTAACTTATTAAAATATGTCAATGAACACGGCATAATAAGTGAAACTATTGCCGGATGGCAAGCCCCTTGGGGTATTAACTTAGTTATCACCCCTTTTACCGGATTTTTAGCAAGCATGGTTTCTGTTTTAGGTTTTATTATTTGGCTTTACGGGTATCGGTTTAAAAGAACATTAAAAGGGGGATTAGTAAAATATTACGAAATCTTACAAATGATGATGATTGCCGGATCCATAGGGGTTATCATTACCGGAGACTTGTTTAATATGTTTGTTTTTATTGAAATTGTAGGTATTTCTGCTTACTCCCTTACCGCATTCTATCGTGGTAGAGATGGAGCTGAAGCCAGTTTTAAGTACTTATTGATTGGTAGTTTTGCTTCTACTTTTTTATTATTAGGAATCTTGATTATCTATACACAAACAGGAACACTTAATATGGCTCAAATTGCTGAAAGAATGCATGAAGTTCCACAACATATGAAAATTATTGCATTAATTTTCTTCCTTATCTCGTTAGGGATTGAAGCCGAAATGTTTCCACTAAACGGATGGGCTCCGGATGCCTATTCACAAGCCCCCTCTCCTACCAGTGCAACATTTGCTGCAGTGGTGTCTATAGCCGGTGTCTATGCCTTGATTCGAGTCCTATTTACCTTATTTGATGTACCTGTAAATAATTATTTAATGATTATGGGATTTGTGACCATGTTGGTAGCTGAAATAGCTGCGATCTCTCAAAAAGATCTCAAACGAATGTTAGCCTATTCCAGTATCGGACAAGTTGGCTTAGTGCTCATTGCTTTTGGTATTGGTAGTAAACTAGCCGTTTTTGGTGCCTTATTTCTAATGTTAAACCATGCGGTCATCAAATCTTTATTATTTATGACCGGTAGCTATTTCATTTATAACACAGACAATAAAAAATTAAAATCATTAAATGGTATCCATAAGCGACTTCCCTTAGTTTCCTTTTTCTTTTCACTGGGAGCATTGGCAATTGTTGGTTTTCCGCCATTTGCAGGATTTTGGAGCAAGTTTTATATATTAATTGCAGCAGGCGATGCCAGACACGTATACCTTATTGTAGGTGTTTTAGGAGTAACCATTATAGAACTGACCTATTACTTACGTATTGTGGGTCGTATCTATTTTGCAAAAGAAGAAGAAGAACCAGCCTCGCATAAACCCTCTATCAATGCTATAATAGCGATGTCTGCGTTAGCTCTTTTTATACTAGTTATTGGTGTGTATCCCGATTTAATTATGCAACCCCTTAACCAAGCGGCAGATGCATTGTTAAACAAAACACATTATATCAATCAAATACTTTCTTTAAACTAAGTCAGAATGGAAATGTTATCAAGCCTATTACTCATTTTTTTAATCGGTGCTATCACTACATATTTTGTGGATAGTATTAATCGAAAGTTTACAGGAATTATAGCCTTTTTATTCGTGCTCTTAGGAAGCCTGTTTTTTTATAGTAACATACACATTGGTGATGTATTTGTTTTCCAATTAGGTGGTATTGAAATGCAATGGGGTATCAATGATTACTCGTATTATTTCTCCTATATTGTTTTAGGATTAGGGGTGCTAGCCTTACTCTATTCCATAAAATATATAGAAGGGAAAGCCCGTCAAGGTTATTTTTATGCCAGTTTCCTTTTGACAATTTTAGGAATGATTGGCGTCATCATAAGTCAGGATTTTGTATCCCTTTTTATCTTTTGGGAAATAATGACTTGGGCATCTTTCTTGTTAGTTATTTACAATGCCTACTATAAAGTAAAGACTAAAGGTATTAAGTATATGATATTTAGCGCAATAGGTGCTTATGCTATGCTAACGGCTATCGTTTTTATCAAAGAACATTACAATACATTACTCATTGGAGAAGCTATTGAACGTGGCGCTTTCAATTTTCAACAGTACCGATATATTCCTATTTTTTTACTCTTAGGCTTTGGTATTAAAGCGGCTGTTATGCCGTTTCATGTTTGGGCACCTGCAGCTTATTCTAAAAGCCCTATGTCTTTTACGACTATCTTTTCAGGAGCCATGTCCAAAATGGGTATTTTCGGAATAGGATTAGTACTTTCTACTTTTTATTTACAACATAATCCTGAGAATTTTTACTGGGTAAAACTCGCTTTAGGGTGGCTTGGTGGAATAACTGCCGTAATGGGAACGCTCTATGCTTTAATCCAAGTTGACGCTAAAAAACTATTAGCCTACTCCTCTATTGCCCAATTGGGTTATATTGTAGTGGGATTATCAACAGGTACAAAACTAGGTGTTATGGCCGCCTTATATTTGGCAGTGCTACACGCCATATTTAAAGGAGCATTATTTATGGTTGCCGGTGCAGTAGAAAGACAAGTTGGCACTACAGATATGACTAAAGTTTCCGGATTGATTCGAAGAATGCCTTGGACGTTTTTTGTAGCCTTAGTTTCTATTATTGCCTTAGCAGGGATTCCTCCGTTAGGTGGATTTGTTGGAAAGTGGTTATTATATGAAGCTTTAATCACAGAGAGTAACAATTATTTTTTAGTGATTGTTATATTCTTCTCTTCGACTGCGGCATTTTTATATTCGTATCGGTTTTTGTTTGGCCTTTTCTTAGGACAAGAAGAAAAAGAAACCGAACATGTAAAAGAAGCACCTATTAGCATGCTGATTCCAATGCTTATCTTAGGAATTGGATCCATAATAATCGGTAGTTTTCCCGGATTAATTTTTGAACCGGCAGCTAAAGCTATGCAAGCTATCGGATTTAAGGATGTTACTTGGCAAATGTCCTTACTATCAAATATTTGGGGAAATACAACACATTTATTCCTCATTAGTATGCTGATCTTTTCGGTGTTTATTATAGCCTTTTTATTCTTGACATTAAAAGGACTTAAAAAGACAAGATATGTAGGAACCAAAGAAATTTCAACATCGGGAGAATTGCCAAAAGAATGGGAAAATTTCACTTTTCAACACAATTTTTTCAAACCATTTGAAAGAGCAGCTTCTCCTTTGTATCATCTAAATATGAACCGAATATGGAAAGATTTAGGCAAAAACACAGAGGCTTTCTTTGGCTTTTTCAGAAAACTATATACAGGTAATGGACAAACCTATGCCTTGTATGTAATTATCTTTTTAGTATTGTTATTATTATTTAAGGACGTAATATTTTCATAGAAATGAACGACATTATATTTAAAATAGGAGGTGCATTTCTCACAGCTATTCTTGCTTTTACGGTAGGAATGTTCTATGCCGGATTGCGTAGAAAAATAACAGCGAGAGTTCAAAACAGAGTGGGACCACCCATATACCAGAATTTTTTAGATTTACTTAAACTTCAATCTAAAAGAACCAACGTGGCACATGGCTTTATGGGACATATGGCGCCCATATGGATTATCATTGCCGCAATGACCGTATTAATGTTTATCCCTATTCTACAAAACAATTTGTGGTTTGAAAATCTAACCTTAAAAGGAGACCTAATTTTCTTACTATATATGATGGTTTTTGGTAGCTTAGGAATGGCACTTGGAGCTGGTCAAACCGGAAATCCTAATTCAGCTATTGGGGTGTCAAGGGGATTAAGCCAAATGGTAGGATTTGAAATTCCTTTTGTTATGGCATTAGTCGCATTAATGTTGCAATTTAAAACAACTTCTATTGCTGATTTAATGCACTTTCAGTTTACATCAGGACATTGGATTATTTTAGAAAACCCCTTTGCTTTTCTAGCTGCTTTGTTGTCATCACTAGGTATGTTTCGCTATTCTCCTTTCGACATTGTTGGTGCTCCTGCGGAATTAGCGTCAGGACCTATGTCGGAGTTTGGTGGTAAATATTTAGGAACAATGATGACCGGAGGTGCCGTATTTGCATTTATTAAACTAGTGCTCTTTGTTGATCTTTTTCTAGGAGGTGCCGGAAACAATTCTGTTGAAGGTATTATGGGAACAGGTCTAGGTTTATTAGAATTACTATTAAAAACATTTTTATTCTATATGATTCCTGTATTTGTAGGGCTTGTTAGTCCAAGATATAGAACAGAACAAGCTATTCAATTCTTTTGGAAATGGCCAAGCGTTTTTGGGATATTAGCCATATTGTGGGCTTTGTATAAAAATGGAACTCTTTTATAAATTAAAATAAAATGTCAGAAAAAAATACCATAGGAATACCTACCGTAGAAGAAATCAAACAAGCACAAATTGATTTTTCACCACGTTGTACCGCAGCCGGCCGTGTTAACGATAAAGAAACACAAAAAATGGTCGATTACATTCTTAATTTTGCCCGTAAACATTCTTTATTTGTACTGGCTTACGGAACCGGGTGTGGTGCTATTGAAATTCCAGCTACGATGACGTCTAGATATGATGCCGAACGTTTCGGAATTCGTGGTGCAGCAACACCCAGACAGGCAGATATATTAATGATAACCGGCTATTTATCTACAAAAACACTAAAACGAGTTATTAGAGTATATGAGCAAATGCAAGATCCAAAGTATGTTATTGCTTTCGGCTCTTGTACTATAAATGGTGGAATGTATTTTGATTCGTATAACACAATTAAAGCTTTAGATCGATATTTACCGGTAGATGTATATATTGCCGGTTGTATGCCAAGGCCAGAAAGTGTAATTCGTGGTTTTGTCAAACTTCAAGAACTTATACAAAAAGGTAATGCAGGGAATGGCGAATGTTATCGAGAAAATCTGGATTGGTACAGAGAAAACCAACAAAAGGTAATTAAAAATTGGGATTTCCCTGAAAATTATAACTGGTAATTTCAAACACAAACGATGAGTAATTTTAAAAAAGAAACCAAAATTTTAAAAAGTTTAAAAGACGTTTTTGAAATTAAAGGCAGTGTTAAATCCGACAAAAGGATTAGTATTAAGGCCGACAAAAAGAATGTCTCCAGTATTTTATTGTTTCTAAAAAATCAAAAAGGTTTTATCCATTTAAATCATATTTCTTGTGTGGATTGGATAGAACAAAACGAATTTGAATTGGTTTATATCGTATGGAATCCAAAAACTAGATTAACCGTTATGGTTCATACGCGTATTAAAAGAGATGAGCCCGTTATGGAAAATATCGATACTATCTGGGATCAAGCCAACACCTACGAAAGAGAATTTAGAGAAATGTTCGGGATTGAGTTTCCAGGTCTTATAGGAGCAAAAGAATTCATTCTCGAAGACTGGGATAATATACCACCTATGCGAAAAGATTTTAACTCGCAACAATATGCAATAGATACTTTCTCAACCCGTCCGGGAAGAGAAAATGCTCAAAATGTAAGAGAGGCCATACAAAAACGAAGCGGTGAAGAAATTCCTGATTTTGCTAAAAAATATTCAAGAGATTAAAGATGATTAGAGAACAAGAAACAACCCTGTATTTAGGGCCGCAGCATCCTGGGATAACAGGAAATATGATGGTAAAACTCAAAGTAAAAGGAGATACTGTTATCAAAGCGGAAACTCACGTTGGCTATTTACACCGTGCTTTTGAAAAATTAATTGAAAACCGAAATTGGTTACAATCCTTTACCCTACTCTGCCGTTTTTGTGTACCGGAACCCGATCCAATGGAATTAACCTATGCACGTGCTGTGGAGCAATTAGAAGGAAGAGAAGTTCCGGAAAGAGCCAAATATATTCGTACTATCGTTTCAGAATTGGCACGAATTCAATCCTTTTTACTGTGGTATGGAGGACAATCCGGATCAAGTGGTTTATATACCCTTGGACAATGGAGTGTGGGAGATAGAAACTATATCTTAGATTTATTTGAAGATCTTACAGGTGCTCGTATATACCATATGTATATGTGGCCGGGTGGTGTTCGACGTGATCTTCCTGAAGGTTGGATAGATAAAGCCTATAAAACAATGGATTATTTGGAAAAAAGACTTACTGACTATAACCAATTATTATTTGATAATGCCATTTTTCAAAAAAGAGCACAAGGTGTAGGTATAATTCCTAAAGATAAGGCCATAGAATGGGGTGTTGTAGGTGCACCGCTTAGGGGTACAGGTATTAAACATGATGTACGAATTGATGAACCTTATGAAGCCTATGATCAACTTAAATTTGTAGTACCTACCTATGAAGGAGGTGATGTGTGGGCAAGAGCATTAGTACGCAGAGATGAAATAAAACAATCTATAAGCATTATTCGTCAAGCTTTAGATAAATTACCTGGTGGCAGTTATTACAATAGAATACCTAACCCTATGAAATGGACCGTTCCTGCCGGCGAAGCTTGGGTTAAGACAGAAAGTGTTCGTGGCGAAATAGGTTTTTATGTGGTAAGCGATGGCAGCAATAAACCCCGAAGAGTACATCTAAAGGGAGCAGCCTACGCACATGGCGTAAGTGTATTAGAAAAAATATTACCCGGACAAAATATTGCAGATGTATCTTTTATTCTAAACTCATTGGGCGTTTGCCCTCCGGAAATTGAAAGATAAGTACTATAAATAATCTCATTTTCAGTCTATTTGCTGAAGGTGAAAAATATAACTATACAAATGAGTATTCTTGATTTAAAAGGATTATTAGTTCCCATAGGAGCACTTAAACAGATGGGGAAACATCCTCATACCATAAATTTCCCCGATGAAGAAAAGAACATTTCTGATCGTTACCGAGGCTTTCATCACAATAGTTTAGAGGATTGTATTGGCTGTGGTAATTGTAGTACGATATGTATGAATGAGGCTATTGATATGGTAGCTTTAGCAGAAATTGAAGGAGGAAAAGGAGATTCCGGATTAAGACCTAGAGTGGATTATGGCCGCTGCTGCTATTGTGCACTCTGTGTAGATGTATGCCCTACCGGTTCTTTAAACATGACTAAGGACTTTATTCAGGTTACCAACAATCCTTATGAATTTTTATTAACTCCGGGTAAAGACAATCCTGAAGCGAAAGAAAAAGTTAGTTTTAAAGCCGATTTAGAGGCTTCATTAAATATTTTTGACCGTGTACCTATGCGGGAACTAGATCCCGGTGAACGTGTAAAATCGTTTGCAGAGGTGTTACTCGGTTACAATGAAGAAGAAGCACGTAGAGAGGCCAATCGTTGTATCTCTTGTGGCCTATGTACTGAGGCTTGTCCGGTTCATATGCATATTCCGGAATATATTAATGCCATTGCTCAAGGCAAAGATGATGAAGCGCTAAAAATTATTTATGACAATAATGATCTTCCTGAAGTATGTGGTAAAGTTTGTACTCGTAGATGTGAAGATGTATGCGCTATACAAGTACGTGGTGAAGCTGTCGCTATACGTTGGTTAAAAGGCTATGTTACAGAAACTGCCGATAATGCCGATCTAATCAAACAAATAGTTACACCCGAAATACGAGAACCCAACCATTATAAAGTAGGAATTGTTGGGGCAGGTCCTGCAGGCTTAACCGCTGGTTATTACCTATCTTTAAGAGGTTATGACGTTACCATCTATGAATCCCATAAAGATCCGGGAGGTATGGTTATGTATGGTATTCCTAAATATAGATTACCCTATGATAGTATCCAAAAACAAGTGGATTATATGGTTAAAATGGGTGTTAAAATTCATTATAACACTAGGGTAGGTAAAGATATATCCTTCCAAGAAATTTATGATAATTCAGATGCTGTTTTTCTAGGAGTCGGTCTACAAGATGCTTGGAATTTAGGTATAGAAGGTGACGATGCCGATGGGGTTATGAGTGCTATTGATTTCTTAGGTAAAATAAACTCTGGCGAAACCGTTGAGGTGGGCAAAAAGCTGATTTCTGTGGGAGGTGGAAATGTTTCTATCGATGCCTCACGTGTCGGAAGACGTTTAGGTGCTGAAGTTGATCAATTATACCGAAGAAGAATTAAAGATATGCCTGCTGACTGGGAAGAAATTGAAGGTGCCGAGGATGAAGGTGTTCACTTAATACCACAAGCTATTCCTACCCGAGTTATTAAAGATAAAAAAGGTAAAGTAAAAGGTATAGAATATGTAAAAGCTGAAATGATTTCCGAAGGAGGTGGAAGACCTAGACCCGTTCCTATTGAAGGTAGTGAAACTATAATAGATTGTGATATTATTATTGCAGCCATTGGGCAAAAAGCTGACTATAGTCTGTTACCAGAAGATATTGCTGATAAGTTAAAGATGGAGAGAGGTAAAATACTAGTTAATGATAATAGACAAACCTCTATAAGTAAAATTTTTGCCGGTGGTGATGCCGTTAAATATGGAAATGTAGATGCCATATCAGCCATTGCTGATGGTTATTATGCCACTTTGGGTATAGATAAAATGCTGATGAAAAAAGAATAGTATTACGCCTATTCTTTTAGAATAAATACCGGATTATTTCAATTGTTTTTTTGAAATAATCCGGTATTTCTATTTTATTACAACATAACTAATTGACTATCAATAGCCAACAACTTAAATTCTTTACTATTAAGAAATCGTCAGGAGTATCAAAAATTCAAGTTTGAGTACCCTTTGAGTACTCCATATTTTTGTTCTATCCAATGAATCTAACTATTTTTAGACCATAATTAATTATTAAAAACAATAACCTAATCGCAAAAGAAGAAAGTGTATAATTATTATTTGTATAATCTTATATAAGGTTATTTTTTGGGGGATTTTAAAACCACGGATAATTCGTTATTCGTGGTTTTGTTTTACTTGTAAAAGGGAAACATGTAAACGTAATAACCTGAGTTCTACCTAAGATTTATCTCACAGAAAGTCAATAATGCAGTAGATTTTTTCTAATAATCAAGTAGTTATAACTAGTTATTGCAAATGGTTTTAAGTGACAAGATGCTGTATTATTCGCTTTTCTTAATAGTAGATTTCGATAATTAGCCCATATACTGCCCCAAATTCACTCAAATTATCCAGATAGTTCTCATAAATTTGGATGGCCTATAGGCTAATTATCTGAAACTGTGAGCAAAGATTAGGTCGAACTCAGGTTAATAATCATCTAAAGTCTATTTGATTAATACAAAGATAAAATAGTACATTTGCCATTATGAACTTTTCATCAAAATTACTAGAAAAAGCAGTAGATGAGATTGCACAATTACCGGGTATTGGTAAACGTACTGCGCTGCGTTTAGCTTTGCACCTTTTAAGACGTCCAAAATCGCAAACCTTGCAGCTTACGGGTGCATTAGAGGACTTAGTAGAAAAAGTAAACCATTGTCAACAATGCCACAATCTTTCGGATACTCCAGTTTGTGAAATTTGTAGTAATCCTAAGAGAAACCCGAAAATAGTTTGTGTGGTCGAGGATATACGAGATGTAATGGCTATTGAAAATACCGCTCAGTTTCAAGGACATTACCATGTTTTAGGTGGAAAAATATCTCCTATTGAAGGAATCGGGCCACATAATTTAACGATTGACAGCTTAATAAATAAAGTAAATCAAGGAAGTATAGAAGAACTCATTTTTGCCACAAGCTCTACCATCGAAGGTGATACCACTAATTTCTACATTTTCAAACAACTAGAGGGTTTACCCGTAACAATTAGCACAATAGCTCGTGGTATTTCTGTGGGAGATGAACTAGAATATACAGACGAAATTACCTTAGGACGTAGTATTATTAACCGTATTCCCTTTGAAAATTCATTGAATCAATCCTAATATGCAATTATCTGTTGTCATTGTAAATTACAAAGTTCCCTACTTTCTACAGCAGTGTTTACTTAGTGTACAAGAAGCACTACACTCCTTAGATGGGGAAATAATTGTAGTAGACAACCACTCATCTGATCGTAGTTGTTCTATGGTTAAAACACATTTTCCTGAAGTGGTACTTATTGAAAACAAAGAGAATGTAGGATTTTCAAGAGCTAATAATCAAGGGGTTCAACAAGCAAAAGGAGACTATGTTCTCATCTTGAATCCGGATACCGTAGTAGCCGAAGAGACTTTTATAAAAATATTGGATTTTGCCCAAAAACAAGAAAATTTGGGTGCTTTAGGGGTAAAATTAGTTGACGGTACCGGAAAATATTTACCCGAAAGTAAAAGAAACTTACCCACACCTAAAGTTGCTTTTAAAAAAATTATCGGTTTATTAAATACGACAGATAAAAATTACTATGCTAACCATCTATCAGAAGACGAAGTAGGAGTTGTTGATGTATTGGTAGGTGCCTTTATGCTGATAAAAAGAGAACGATATTTAGAAGTTGGTGGTTTTGATGAAGATTACTTTATGTTTGGTGAAGATATTGACCTTAGTTATAAATTACATAAACGAGCTTACCAAAATTATTACTTTCCACAAATACAAATTATCCATTATAAGGGTGAAAGTACTTCAAAAGATGCGCGTTATTTAGCCAATTTTTATGGTGCTATGCGTATTTTTTATAGTAAACATTTTAAAGTTAACCCACTTATTGATTTCATGATGAATGGCAGTATTTACTTTTGGCAAATCATTAAATCAATACAACTGCATACCACAAACAAAGCAAAAGAAAAAACACCCCGGAATCTTTTATATGTGGGTAATGAAAATACTATTTTTGAAGGTCTACAAGAACAGTATAAATCTAGTAAAATTCATATTTTTTCGGTTTGTTCCACACGTGTAATCTCTCGCTATGATGATCTGGATACTCTACTTAAAATTATCGATGAAAAACATATAGATGAGATTGTTTTTGATCAGCAATCTACTACCTTTAGTAAAATAATATTTTATATGACTGCCTTAAAAGACAGGAAGATTTCATTTAAAATTAGGCCAAAAAAAACTCATTTTATTATAGGAAGCAACGACAGTAATAAAAAGGGAGCCGTAGTAGTACTCCATTCTGTTCAAAAAGACTAAATCATTAGTTTTTTATACTAATACGTGCATCAACAGCAATAATTTCGGTACGTGAGGCGAGTAACGGATTGATATCTAATTCCTCTATTTCTGGTAAATAACAAACCAAATCAGCTACTTTTTTAATTGTATTAGTAAATTGATCCATTGCAACACCGGGTTTTCCACGATACCCTTTTAAAATAGCGTATGCTTTTAGTTTTTTGATCATCTGTTCAATTTCTGATATACTTAAAGGAGCTAAACCTATTTGTATATCTTTCAAAATTTCAATGGTAACACCTCCCAAACCACAAACAACGGTATGGCCGAATGCCCCTTCTTTTTTAGCCCCAACATATAGTTCCATACCCTGGAGCATCGGTTGCATTAAAACTCCTGTAGCACCTTCTATTTGAAATAATTCTTCTACATTTTTAACAAATGTCTTTTTATTCTCTATATTTAAACGTACCCCACCTACATCTGTTTTATGGATGGGTCCTACTACTTTCAATACGACCGGATATTTTATTTGATTAGCCAACTGTGTTACATCTTCTTGCGGTGTAATCACCTGTTCTTTTACGCTAACTATTCCAATAGTATCAAATAGGTTTTGTATAATTTTTGGAGACAAATAGCCTGATTTTTCGTTTTTTATGCATTTTTTTAGCTTCTTTTCCAACAAAACATCTCTATCGAAACCTTCTATGTCAGGGGGTTTGCTATTATAAACCTTACAGAGCGCATCTCCAAATAGCACTTCATCAAAAAAAGCAATATTCCCTTTTTTTATAAAGGATTTAATTTCATTATTGACATTTATCACAGAAGGTAAAATAGGGAAAATCGGTTTTATAGCATTTTTTATTTTAGCATCTAAAACCTTATATACTTTATCTACTTTAAAAAGCCCCGGACTACCAAAAATAACAAGCATACCATCTATTTCATCGAGCTCGGTATTAGAATAATCAATAATTGTTTCTAACTGTTCTGCTGTTCCCGTTGCTAGAAAATCTATAGGATTAGCAACCGAAGAACCCGGATACAATTGTTCCAATAGTTTTTTTGTCTTTACGGGATCTATTTTGGGCACTTCTAACCCATTTTTGCTCAGTACATCTGTTACCATTACGGCAGGCCCACCGGCGTGGGTAATAACTGCAATATTCTTCCCTTTTAATTTGGGATAATGTAATACCCCGGCTACGTAAATTAATTCTTCACGTCCATAACATCTGATAATTCCCGCCTTTTTAAAAAGGGCATCAACAGCTGAATCTGCATTAGCAATGGCACCGGTATGTGATGATGCCGCACGACTACCGGCTGTTGAACTACCGGCTTTAATCGCTGCAATACTACAACCTTTATCATATAAAGAGCGTGCATGTTTTAGCAATTTTTGAGGATTTTCTATACTTTCAATATACAAGAGTTTTATTCGAGGACTAGATTGTGCATCAAAAGTTTCATCTAAGTATGCCAATACCTCCTCTACCCCTATCTGGGCTGAGTTGCCTACCGAATATACCGAATTAAATCTCAACCCCTTAGCCATTGCCGCTTCCAAAATAAAAACAGCTGTAGCACCGGAACCGGAAATAAAATCAACACCCTGCCTATCTAAATTTGGAATTGGAGTCGTAAAAACTCCCGTATAATTGGTATTTAAAAGTCCAATATTATTGGGTCCTAATAAACTACCATTAACTTTAGCTATCAAAGAAACAATTTCATCTTCCATTTCTTTACCTTCACGATCCTGTTCGCTAAACCCTGCCGAGAAAATAATAAAAGCTTTGGTATTCTTTTCCTCTGTTAATTGTTTAACTGTTGCTACACAATACTTTGCTGCAATGGCAATTATCGCTAAATCAACTTCGGGTAAATCCTCTAAGTTGGTATAGCAAGTAATCCCTTGAACTTGTGTTAATTTTGGATTAACACCATACAATTTACCTTTAAAACCGGAGTCTAATAAATTTTTCAATACTTTCCCTCCGGGGCTATGAACATTATCAGAAGCTCCAATTACAACAATACTAGAAGGATTAATTAGCTTGGGATGTATCATAAAACTTATTTAAGCACACTTTCCATAGTGGTGACATATTGTTTTCCGGCATCAAATGCTTTAAGATTCAGTTGCACCATACGGTCACTTTTTGATTGAAATAATGATTTTATAGCCGCACGTAATGCTCTATCCTTAATGGGTATAAAATGTGATGCAGCTCCAAGTAAAACCATATTAGCCGCTTTAGTGACTCCTAATTTTTTGGCAATAGCGCTGGCATCTATAATAAGATGATTTTTATACGATTCTATTTTTGTAAAAATAGCATCCATAGGTGGATAATCTGATATATTTACAAAGGGATTTTTTTCGGTAATTATCCAACCCTCTTTTTTTAGAAACGGAAGATACCGCAATACTTCCATAGGTTCCATCCCTAAAATCATATCGGCTTCCCCCATCGGAATCAAATCAGAATATATCTGACCATCAGATATACGGAGATGGGATTCTACGGCACCACCTCTTTGACTCATCCCATGCACCTCCGATTGCTTAAAAAACAAAGCATTATTTAACGAAGCTGTATCTAAGGTGGCTGCAATAGTTAAAATACCCTGTCCACCTACACCGGCAAGAATAATATTAGTTATCATAATTATGCTGTTTTAATTTTGGGCTGCTAAAATTTCCTTAATCATTTTTTTTCGTTCTCCCGGCAATCGTACACAAGCTCTTTGTGCAATTATAACAGAGACCCCTTTGTAATCCAATTCTTTTTGAATAATAGCTACATTCTCCTCATGATTTTTTGGTAGGGGTTCAATCATTTTCAAATGCTCCGGATCAACGCCTAGTCCTAAACAAATATTTTTTAGTTTGGCCAAAGCCGCAGAATTTTGTCCTCCGGTCATAGCAACAGCCGAATTATCAGAAATTATTAGAGTTATGGGCGATTTATCATTAATACAATCTAACAAGCCCGTCATACCTGAATGAGTAAAAGTAGAATCTCCTATAATGGCTATAGCAGGATGCACACCTGCATCTGCCGCACCTTTGGCCATAGTTATGGAGGCCCCCATATCAATTAACGTACTAATTGTATGATGCGGTGCAAGTGCACCTAAGGCATAACAACCAATATCCCCAAAAATTTGTTTATCACCAATTATTTTTCTAATTTCATCTAGTGCATTAAACGTATCTCTATGTCCACAACCATCACATAATTGAGGTGGACGTCCGGTGACAAAATCAGGGATTTTATTTGTTTTTTTCTTCTTGATTCCCAATGCCTTAGCAACCATACTAGGATTTAATTCTCCTGTTCTGTTTAAATGACCGGTAAGTCTTCCTATTACCTTATGATCTTCTTCAAAAAAGTCAGCCAGTTGTTCTTCAATAAACGGGTAGCCCTCTTCTAAAACCAAAATTTTCTCACAATGATCAAATAAGTATTTAATTTGTTTACGAGGCAATAAATACTGACTTACTTTTAAACAAGAATAACGGCAACCCTCTTGAAAATTCTCCATTAGATAATTATAAGCAATACCACTTGCTATAATACCTAAGGAGGTATCTTTACTAATCACTAATTTATTAAAAGGGGACTCTTCAGAAAAAGTTCTAATTCTCTTTTGTTTTTTTATTAATTTATCATATTGAGGCTTTGCCCTAGCGGGTATTAACTGGAAACGCTTAATATCTTCTAAAAAATTTATTTTTTTCTGTTTTCTTGGTTTATTAAAAGTTACCAAAGATCTGGAATGTGATAAACGAGTAACCAAGCGTAATAATACCGGTAATTGCAATTGCTCAGACAAATTAAAAGCATGGCGTATCATATCATAAGCTTCCTGCTGATTACTAGGCTCTACAATAGGTATTCTGGCAAAATTTGCTAAATAGCGAGAATCTTGTTCGTTTTGGGAAGAATGCATAGAGGGATCATCGGCAACAACGACAACTAAACCGCCATTAACACCTGCTATAGCCATATTCATAAAGGCATCCATAGCAACATTAAGCCCTACATGCTTCATAACCGCCATAGCCCGTTTACCGGAGTAAGACATGCCTAATGCAGCTTCCATCGCAGTTTTTTCATTAGCCGACCAATTGGCGTGGATATCTAAATATTTTTCATCTTTTTTTCGTTGTATGTATTCGGTTATTTCTGTGGATGGCGTACCGGGATAAGCATAAACACCACTAATTCCAGCATCAATAGCTCCCTGTGCAACGGCTTCATTCCCTAAAACAATATTTCTCATTATGCAGTATTTTAGTATTATCTAAGGCGAAATTACAGCAAATTAGAGTCTTTAATTATGATTTAAGTCAGGGTTTCAAATTATTTATAAATACACTTATTAGAATATAATTAGTACGACCGTTTAATTCGTTTATTTAATCATATTTGAACTCAGGTTTAAATTTTTTAAGAATAAAGAAGTTGGGTAAAAAATGGCTTTTATATCTATGACCTAGGTCTAGGTCTTTCTAAAAAAGCGAAACTAATACCTCCTTTTTTTGTAAGTTTGCAAAAATTAATTTAAAACAAAAACTAATGAGCGATAAAAGTCAGTGCATTGTATGCCAAAAAACAGATCAACAAGTTCCTATTGTTACTTTCAAATTTAAAGGCCAAAAATATGGAATCTGTTCTGAGCATATGCCTATATTAATTCATAAAGCACAAGAATTAGAATCATTATTACCCGGAATACCGGCCTCTGAAGAATCATTTTAAATCGTAACTAATGGCAAGATTTGAGTTAAAACTACCTAAAATGGGAGAAAGCGTTATTGAGGCTACTCTAACAGCTTGGCTTATTGAAGTAGGTGATACTGTACAGATTGATGATGGGGTTTTAGAAGTTTCAACAGACAAGGTAGACACAGAACTTCCCAGTGAAGTTGACGGGGTTTTAGTAGAAAAACGTTTTGAAGTGGATGAGGTCGTTAAAGTAGGTGAAACCATCGCTATTATTGAGACTGACAGCACGGCTAAAGAAGAGGATACCCTAACTATATCCGTTAACAAAACTCAAGAAAATACGGATGAGGATGTCCCGGAACCCCATCAAGAAATTGAAAATCAAATAACATCGACACAAGAGACTAAAAAACCCATATATGACACCTCTTCGAGCTCTCGTTTTTACTCACCTCTAGTTAAAAGTATTGCGCAAAAAGAACACATCAGTTTAGAAGAGTTGGATTCAATTCCTGGTACGGGCAGTCATCAACGATTGACTAAAGATGATTTGTTTGCCTATTTAAAAAACCGAGATTCTAAGCCTCAAATTGAAACAAAAGTACCTACCCAAGATAAAGAATTGGTTACCGAAAAACATAAAAAGCCACAAACTCTAATTCAGAAAGCTACCGAGGATGAGGTGATTCCTATGGATAGAATGGGAAAACTCATTGCGGAGCATATGATTCATTCTAAACAAACTTCGGCACACGTTCAATCCTTTATAGAAATAGACGTGACCAACATTGTTAATTGGCGAAATAAGGTAAAAGCACAATTTCTTCAACAAAAAGGAGAAAAACTTACCTTTACGCCTATTTTTATGCAAGCCATTGCTCAGACTATTGTGGAGTTTCCGATGGTAAATATTCAAGTTGATGGCACTTCTATTATAAAAAAGAAAGCCATAAATCTTGGAATGGCAGCTGCTTTACCCGATGGAAACCTTATTGTTCCTGTAATAAAGAATGCAGATGAACTCAGCCTAACTGGTATGACCAAAACGGTAAATCAACTGGCTAATAAAGCACGTAACGGAAAATTAAGTCCCGATGATATACAAGGAGGTACTTATACAGTTACTAATGTCGGATCTTTTGGAAGCATTACCGGAACACCTATTATCAACCAACCACAAGTCGCCATATTGGCACTAGGTGCTATTCGTAAAATGCCGGCCGTAATAGAAACTTCTGAAGGTGATTTTATAGGTATCCGACATAAGATGATTGTGGCACACTCTTATGACCACCGAGTGGTAAACGGTGCACTTGGTGGGCAATTTATTCTTCGATTAAAAGAAATTTTAGAAAACTTTGACGTCAACCAAAAAATTTAATACAAACCTATTTTTTAAAACATCCAAACCAATGAAATTTTTTATAGATACCGCTAATTTAGACCAAATAAAAGAAGCCGAAGCACTTGGCATACTCGATGGGGTTACCACCAACCCTTCTTTAATGGCAAAAGAGGGAATTACAGGTGCAGATAATATTATTGATCATTACAAAACCATTTGTAAAAATGTATCCGGTGATGTGAGTGCTGAAGTAATCGCTACCGATTTTGAAGGTATGATTCAAGAAGGGAAAGCCCTCGCCCGTTTAGATCCGCTTATCGTGGTAAAAGTACCGATGACCAAAGAAGGAATCAAGGCCATCAAATATTTTTCAAATGAAGGGATTAAAACCAATTGTACACTTGTATTTTCTGTAGGTCAAGCCTTATTAGCGGCAAAAGCCGGGGCTACTTATGTTTCTCCTTTTTTAGGACGCCTTGACGATGTATCAACCGATGGGTTAAACCTTATAGCAGAAATAAGACAGGTCTATGATAATTACGGCTACCAAACACAGATTTTAGCCGCCTCTATCCGTCATACTATGCACATTATTGACTGTGCCAAATTAGGTGCAGATGTAATTACGGCACCGCTAAAAGCTATTGAGGGACTCTTTAATCATCCGTTGACAGATATTGGGTTAGAAAAATTTCTAGCCGATTACAACAAAGGAAATCACTAGTTCTAATATTTGGTTCTGCCAAGTACGAGTTTTCTAGTAGAATCCAAAATTTTATACATTTAATTTTTAGTTCTAATGACCCTAACTAAGCTTACCGCTATATCACCTATAGATGGACGTTATAGTGCTAAAACCAAAGCATTAAGGGCTTTTTTCTCTGAAAAGGCACTTTTTAAGTACCGTGTAAAAGTAGAGGTAGAATACTTTATTGCTTTGTGTGAAATTCCGTTACCACAACTTCAAGAAGTGGATCCTGCTATTTTTACCGAGTTACGAACTATCTATCAAAATTTTTCCTTAGAAGATGCTCTAAAAATTAAGGAGATAGAAACAATAACAAATCACGATATTAAAGCGGTAGAGTATTTTCTAAAACATAAATTGGAAGAATTAAATCTCTCTAAATACAAGGAATTTGTTCATTTTGGACTTACCTCACAAGACATTAATAATACAGCCATACCCTTGTCTATTAACGATGCCTTTGATAAAGTATATTATCCTTCACTGGCAAAACTCCTGTCAAAACTGACCGAATTAAGTGCAAAATGGGAGTCTGTACCCTTACTGGCACATACGCATGGGCAACCGGCTTCACCTACACGTTTAGGTAAGGAAATTCGTGTATTTGCAGAACGATTAACCCAACAAATTTATGCGCTACAATCGGTACCATATGCCGCAAAGTTTGGTGGTGCAACCGGTAACTACAATGCGCACGTTGTGGCCTACCCAAACTTAGATTGGAAAGCTTTTGGCACCCATTTTATTGAAAGTACCTTGGGACTGCACCACTCCTTTCCTACCACTCAAATTGAACATTACGATCATTTAGCTGCTATTTTTGATGCGATGAAACGTATCAATACAATTCTTATTGATTTTAATAGGGATATGTGGACGTACATCTCTATGAACTATTTTCAACAAGAGATAAAAAAAGGAGAAATTGGTTCTTCCGCTATGCCACACAAAGTAAATCCCATCGATTTTGAAAATGCCGAAGGAAATTTAGGGGTTGCTAATGCCCTATTCGAACATCTTGCCGCAAAGTTACCTATTTCAAGATTACAAAGAGATTTGACAGACAGTACGGTATTGCGCAATGTAGGCACTCCTTTTGCACATAGTCTTATTGCCTTTGAATCAATCCTTAAAGGGCTGTCTAAGCTACTGATTAATACCACTAAAATTGAAGCCGATTTAGAAGCGAATTGGGCGGTTGTAGCCGAAGCTATTCAAACTATTTTACGAAGAGAAAACTATCCTAATCCTTATGAAACACTCAAGGAATTGACTAGAAAAAATGAAAAAATAACCCAAAAGTCTATCCAACAATTCATTGATTCTCTGGAAATTGACGCCGCTCTTAAAGAGGAATTAATGGCCATTACTCCTTTTAATTTTACGGGGATATAAAAAGGAATTTAACCAGTTGAACGTAGCTCTTTGATATGTAAAATTAAGTTATATAGACGCGCTACAAAACTATATTTATACACGAGTTACCATACATAAAGAATAGAACAACAGGACAAAATGAAAAAAAATAGTTTGAAATTTATATTATTTGGCTTATCAATAATTATTTTTATTCTTACTTTTATTCAACCTTTAAGACCAATTGATATTTATAAATTCAACACTACGTCTTTTTAATGTTTATCTGTCATTTTCAACTTCAATTATTGATCAATTTTTTGTTGCAATAATTCCAATTTTAGTTTACTTTTTAAATATAACTGTAGCCTTCCTCTTTTTAGGGAAGGCTACAGGTAAATTTTATTTTAAAGGGTATTTTAGAGAAAATAATAATTTAAAGGACTCAATTGACTCTTTTAATCGTAGATTATATTTTAAAGAAGAAATAATAATTACAGACTAACTAAAAACGAATGCATAATACAAGCTAAAATCCATTGTGACTAATTGCTTACCTCAAAGTTTGTTTTGTATATCAAGCACAAAATCTTTGGATCTGGCAAATTAGTGGAAAGAAACGGCGGATAAATCCAAAGATTTGTCTATTTTTATAAACTGATCAGTAAGTGCAATAAAACCCACAACGTTTTTTAGCTGAAACCCTTTCAAACCATTAATAACAAATTTAATTTTGATTAGATTAATTATACTTTTCCCCATACTATTTGTCTTTAACAATACAAAGGCACAAGAACTTAAAAAATCCTACTATCCAAACAGTACAATTCTAAAAGACACTGGGAAACTGGATCCGAATAACTACCCTATAGGAGAATGGAAATACTATAGAGTGAATGGGAATTTAGATTATGTTATTAATTGGGATACTAATTACATCAAAAAATTTTATACAACCGGTGAACTTAAAGAAGAAGGGACATTTATTCCTGATACAGGAGTTCATATCGGAAAATGGATTACCTATTACAAGAATGGAAAAGTTAAAACACAAGAAACATTTGATACTAGTGGAATAAAAAAAGATTGAATACCTATTTTGTGTTGTGTTAAGTCCATTTTTTTTACGCTAGCTTTTTTAATATTCGTACATTTGTAATCCATTTTAACTTAAACTATCTCGTATGAAATCTACATTAATTTCTATGCTCTTATTTTTTAGCCTTTCTTCCCTTATTGCACAAAATAAAGATCAAGGCACCTTTAAGGTTTATGACAAAGGAGAAGTCTATTATTACAATACCATTTTAAAGGACATCAAGGCAGAAGAAGCCAAAGAAAAACCGGTAAAACCTTATAAAAGATTTAAAGTTGCTGCGGATAATACCTATCCGGCCAAAGTAGATTTGTATACCGCCGAATGGCATAACAAACCTATTTCTCAAGGAAACACCGGAACTTGCTGGGATTTTTCGACCACCTCTTTCTACGAAAGCGAAGTGTACCGACTTACCGGTAAAAAAGTAAAAATATCCGAGGCCTATACTTTTTATAACGAATACATTTTAAGAGCCAAAGAATATGTAAAAACAAGAGGTACTTCTTTATTCGCACAAGGCTCTGAAGGAAACGCCGTAGCACGTGTTTATAAAGAGTTTGGAGCCATGCCTTGGTCTGTTTACAATGGCTTAAACGGTAAAAAATTTCATACACACAAAAAGATGTATAATGAAATGAAATCCTACTTAGAGTCTGTAAAAAAGACAAATGCTTGGGATGAAAAAACGGTAGTTGCTACTATAAAATCCATTATGAATCATTATATAGGCACACCGCCTACCCAATTTACGGTAGCCGGAAAAACCTATACCCCCAAAAGCTATTTGCACGATTACTTACAAATAAATCCGGATGACTATGTCGAAATCCTATCGTACAAACAAGAACCCTATTACAAACAATGTTCATACGATGTTCCGGACAATTGGTGGCATTCTAAAGAGTACTATAATGTACCTTTAGATGTATTTATGCAAGTACTGGTAAGGAGTATCAAAGACGGCTATACGATGAGTATTGGTGGTGATGTTTCCGAAGCCGGATTTATAAACGGGCACGGCGAACCACAGGTAGCTGTTGTACCGGATTTTGACATCCCTTCTGCTTATATTAATGAAGATGCACGTCAATTTCGATTTTCGAACCATTCAACAACCGATGATCACGGTATGCATTTGGTAGGTTGGCTGCAAAAAGAGGGTAAGTATTGGTTTTTAATTAAAGATAGTAGTTCCGGATCTAGAAATAATGATCCTAATGCAAAAGAATTTGGCTATTATTTCTTTTCATCAGATTATATCAAGTTAAAAATGATGGGCTTTACCATTCATAAAGATGCAGTAAAAGATATTTTAAAGAAATTTTAATACCTAGGCTTGCTATAGGCTTTAGAAGATTTTTCCAATTGAAAATGAAAAAATAGCTTTGGTTTCTACTAGTAACTAAAGGCTTTATTCAGCTATAAAAAATCACCTAAATATTTGGTGATTTTTTTTAGGTTTTGTAGATAAAAAAAACGCTTTTTAAGATTGTATTAACATTTTTTTATTTATCTTGGCAAACATATCTAATTACAGTTTATATGTCCGATAAAATAAAGTTCGAAATAGAGTTCCCCATTCACGCTTCCCCACATATGCTTTACCAATACTTTTCACAAGCCTCCAGTTTAGACGAGTGGTTTGCCGATAATGTACATTCCAGAGGCGAGATATACACCTTTATTTGGGATGATAGCGAAGAAAAAGCTCGTGTCTTAAAATACGAAACGGAAGAATATATGCGTTACCAATGGCTAGAAGACGAAGGAGAAGATGTCTATTTTGAATTTAAAATCCAAGTAGATGAATTGACAAAAGACGTCTCATTAATTATTACAGATTTTGCAGAAGAAGATGAAATTGAAGACAGTAAATTGTTTTGGACAAATCAAGTTAGTGAGTTAAAACAAACTATTGGTGCTTAACTGTACGCATAACCGAACATTCTAACAGCCTTGTAACTCTTCAAGGCTTTTTTTTATACTATGATTAATCTTAACGGCACAATACTAACCCACAAAACCGATCTATCAAATAACAATAATCGCGCATTTTTATATGCCGATGGATTATTTGATACACTTCTTCTCGAAAATAATCATCCGGTATTTATAGAAGCCCACTATTTTAGACTTTTAGCCGGCATTAGACAATTACGAATGGAGATTCCCTTCTATTTCACTCAAAACTATTGGGAACAAGAGATTTATAAACTTGCCCAAGCAGCTCAACTTTCCCATGCAAGTATTAGAACCACAATTTTTAGAAATAGCAAAGGACTTTATACTCCCAAATCAAATAGTATATCCTATGCTATTGAAATACGTAAAATAACCCAAAAAGAATCTTCGACAAACCTTCTAGGAATATATAAAGATAATACGCTTAACACCAACCCGATTAGTACACTTAAAACAAATAACAAACTCATTAATGTCTTAGCTTCCATTTATGCCAAAGAACAAGGCTACAACAGTTGTATTCTCCTAAACCACAAAAGACAGATTGCCGAAACCACTAATGCCAATCTATTTGTTGTTTTTGGAAACCAAATAAAAACCCCGGATTTAAGCGAAGGTTGCGTACGTGGGATTATCCGAGAAAAAATAATTCAAATTGTAGATAAACATCCAGATTTTGAGTTGGTAGAAACGGCTATTTCACCGTTTGAGTTAGCACAAGCTGATGAAGTTTTTACCAGCAATTCCATTCAACAGATACAAGCTATTACACAGTTTAAAAAGAAAAGTTATGAGAACATGGTTAGTACAGAAATAAGCCTTTTGTTAGCCCAAGCGGTAGAAACTGATAAAAATCAGATAGTTAGCTCTTAATAATCTTGCGTAAGGGTATGGGGAGATTTACACCCTCTTTGATAAAACGCTTGTGAACCGCCTCTCTAAGAATACATTTATTTTTAAATTCATTTGTCGGTCCATCAATCCATACATAGGCTCTCATATGAATAACAGACTCTTTGGTATTTACCACACGCACATTGATAATAGGCGCTCCTGATTCTATTTGCTCTGCCGTTCTTTTGTCAATAATATCGGGTAATTTGGCAGCTTCTTCCACAATTATCTTTCTAGCCAAATCAATATCGGCATACATCCCTAAAATAAAATTATTAAAGGTCAGTACTTGAGAATCTTCTATGGTATGATTTAATATAGACTCCTTACTAATTAACGAATTAGGAATAATCAGACGTTTATTTTCAAAATTATTGATAATGGTATGACGCAAGGTAATATCGGAAACAATACCTAAACGTTTATCGTCTAGTTTAATATAATCCCCGACTCTAAACGGTTTAAAGACGACAATAAATACGCCGGAAACCAAGTTAGCCAATGCCGATTGCGCTACAAAACCAATTATTGCAGCAAAAACACCGGCACCGGAAAGAATAATAAGCGCCTTATGCCGTAAGACTGGTACGGTATAAATAATATAGAAAATAGCCAATATTCCTAATATCATTTTTACCGAGCTTCTCAAAAAGACTAAAGCAGTTTCATCTACAAACTTTTTCTTTTTGTGTTTTATGATTTTGACTAACACATAGCGTAACACTCTAGATAACAACCAAGTAAAAAGTGTTACTAATAGCGAGAAAGCTAAAATTTCCCAAAAAGTGTCAATATGTGCCGGATTAAAACCAAGCATAAAGAAAAATAAGAGGCTACAATTCTCTAAAAATCATGTGCATCAAACGTTTTTTATCGTTGATACTCTCTTCCAATGAAATCATGGTTTCGGTACGATATACACCGGGAATCTCATCAATCATAAATATAATATCTTTTGCATTATTCGTGTCTTTAGCACGAATTTTACAGAAAATATTGTATTTACCGGCGGTAATATAGGCAATGGTAACAAATGGTATTTTTTCTAAATCAGCAATAACTTCTTTGGTCATAGCCGTTTTTTCGAGGTAAATCCCAATATGCGCTATAAAAGAATAACCCATTTTTTCGTAATCAACAGACAAGGTAGCGCCCTTGATAATACGTTCTTCTTCCATCTTTTTTACACGAACGTGAATTGTTCCGGCAGAAACATTCAATTTTTTGGCAATATCGGTAAAAGGAGTACGTGCATTTTCAATAAGCGTATCTAAAATCTGATGATCAATCTCATCCATAATATATTTTTTCATTTTTTCTGTATTTGATAATTATTTCCTTATATTTTGCAAAGATAATACATAATATCTAAATAATACAGCAAATTATTATATATATACTAAGAAAAACTACTTAATTCACGACCCTTAGCGTCTATTGTTTTGTGAAATAAGGCATTTTGTAAAGACTCACCCTCAAGTACATCAGAAAAATCAATTAACTTATAGAGTTTCTGCTGCTTAAATTGATAGGTATAACGTATAGCAACATCTGTTATTTTATGCTTATAACGGACATTGGTAAGAAGTACATCATAAAAATTCTTTTTATTCATCGGAATATTAAAATAGACTTCCTCTTTTTCGAAATTATCCTCAGCAATGGCGAATAAACCGGATAGCAAGGCAATAAAATGGAATTTTCTAGTCATTTCACGCT
>JANTFW010000022.1 GCA_024763245.1 Flavobacteriaceae bacterium
TCACTCAAATTATCCAGATAGTTCTCATAAATTTGGATTGCCTATGGGCTAATTATCTGAAACTGTGAGCAAAGCTTAGGTCGAACTCAGGTTTTAAGTAAATTTATAGTAGGAAAACTCACTTTCTTGTAACAAATTACCATACATAACGTCTTATAGCCGTATATAATTATAACGCTTAGTTACTATGAAGCTTTTTATCGGTCTTATCATTAGTGTTTTTTCTATATCTGTGGGCTATTCCCAAGAGCAACCCAAGATTTGGTCACTACAAGAATGTATTGATTACGCACAACAAAATAATATTAGCGTAAAAAAAGGGGAGCTTTCCACCAAAATTCAAGCCCTTGAAGTAACACGCAATAAAATGGCGTTTTATCCATCGGTATCAGGGTCTATAGGAGGAAACTTTAATTTTGGGACGCCTAATGCCAACAACTCGTTTAATAATAGCTATGGGATATCTTCGGGCGTAACACTTTATAATGGCAAACGAAACAAATACAATGTGGCAGTCTCCGAAAAAAACCTCAAGATTAACGAACTGCAAGTACAAACTATTAAAGATGATATTACGCTTCGTGTGGTTAATGCCTATTTAAATATTCTATATAACAGAGAGAGTGTTACCATTGCCAAAGACCAAGTTGCAGTTGGTAAAGAACTGCTCAAGAGGATGAAAGAATTAGTAGCCGCAGGAACCAAAGCCCGTAATGACTTGTTTCAAATTGAAGCCAATTTAGCGGCAAATGAAGATAATTTGGTAAAAGCCGAAAACAACCTTGATTTAGCACTGCTGGATTTGGCCTTGTTACTTCAACTCCCCAATAAAGGCTTTAATGTACAAGATGTTCAAGTTCCGGTAGAACAAGCACGTTTAGTATATTCGGATAGTGATATAATCTACGAAAAGGCACTGCAATGGCGCCCTGAAATAGAAAGTGCTCAACTTAATATTGACAATGCCGAAACAACTATTGCCAGTGCCAAGGCAGGTCTTTTACCTCGAGTAACCGCATCCTATAGTTTTGGAACCAATTACTTAAACGTTCAGAATGCCCTTAACCAAGCAGGATATTTAGATCAAATTAAAGATAACAGAGGTCATTCGGTAGGGGTATCGGTATCTATTCCTATCTTCGATAAGCAGGTGACCAAAACCAGTGTACAAAAAGCGGTTATTCAAAAAGAAATAGCAGATTATTCCCTAGAAGATGAACGTACTCGTTTACGGGCCGAAGTAGAGCGAGCTTATATAGACGCCAAAACCTCTCTTAAGACCTTTGATGCAGCCAAAAAATCGGTTGAAGCCCAAGAAGAAGCCTTTAGAACGGCCAAAGAACGTTACGATTTAGGCGTATTAACCTCCTATGATTTTGATCAGGTTCGTAACCAACTGGTCAATGCACAATCAGCTTTTATTCGTGCCAAATACAATTTTATTTTCCGTACTAAATTCTTAGAATTCTATTACGGTTTGCCTATAAAACTATAAGTTAGCTTTTGCTCTACTCCTAGGGGTAAGGTGACCTATATGAGTCGAGATTATATCTCATAGTTTCGTATATTTGTGCTCCAAACAGCCAAATATTTATGGAACATATTCCAATATATATACCCAAGCATAAAATTAGAATTGTAACGGCAGCCTCTCTCTTTGATGGACATGATGCGGCTATTAACATCATGCGTCGTATTATTCAAGCGACAGGCGTAGAGGTCATTCATTTAGGCCATGACCGTGCTGTAGAAGAAGTGGTTAATACCGCCATTCAAGAAGATGCCAATGCTATTGCCATGACTTCTTACCAGGGAGGACATAATGAGTACTTTAAGTATATGTACGATTTGTTGCAAGAAAAAGGAGCTCCGCAAATCAAAATTTTTGGCGGGGGAGGTGGTGTTATTTTACCGGAGGAAATTAAAGAATTGATGGATTATGGTATTACACGAATTTATTCGCCCGACGATGGTAGAACATTAGGTTTACAGGGAATGATTAACGATATGGTACAAGCTTGTGATACCCCTGCTCCCAATCTAAAAGAGGAAGCCCACATAAGCGATCTTCTTTTAAAGAAAGATGTCAATACCATTGCTCGCTTAATTACCGTAGCCGAGAATAATCACGATGCTTTTCAAAAGATTTTTTCAAAGGAATCGTTTAGCTCTATCAGTCCCGTACTGGGAATTACAGGAACCGGTGGTGCCGGAAAATCATCTTTAGTCGATGAGTTGGTACGGCGTTTTTTAGCCGATTTTCCGGATAAAACCTTAGCTATTGTTTCGGTAGATCCGTCCAAACGAAAAACGGGAGGAGCCTTGTTGGGAGACCGGATTAGGATGAATGCCATTAATAATTCACGAGTGTATATGCGTTCGTTGGCAACACGTCAAAGTAATTTGGCACTTTCAAAACACGTAAGCGATGCCTTACAAATTTTAAAAGCAGCTCAATACGATTTGATTATTTTGGAAACATCCGGAATAGGGCAATCCGATACCGAAATTTTGGATCATTCCGATATTGCATTGTATGTAATGACACCCGAATACGGTGCAGCTACACAGCTGGAAAAAATTGATATGCTGGATTTTGCCGATGTCATTGCCCTTAATAAGTTTGATAAACGCGGCGGTTTAGATGCCTTGCGCGATGTAAAAAAACAATACCAACGCAATCATAACTTATTTTCAAAAAATACGGAGGATATGCCGGTTTATGGAACCATTGCTTCGCAATTTAATGATCCGGAAACCAATAATTTATATCGTGTTTTATTAGAAAAAATTAAAGAAAAAACCGGAATTGCTTTTACCTCTAATTTACTAGATTCGACAACAGCATCCGATAGCAATTTTATTATCCCACCAAAGCGAATTCGTTATTTATCAGAGATTGTAGAAAACAATACTACTTACGATCAATGGGCTTTAACGCAAAAAGAAGTTGCCGAAAAGTTATACGGACTTTTTAAAACTATTACAACCGTATTAGACATCGATACGGTACAAGCCACGGCTACACTATTGTCCAAAAATGGTTTGCGCGAAGAACTTATCACAGAACAAGCAGACACGGATGAAGCAAAGCAACTTATAGGATTGTTGATCAAGGAGTTCGACAGGGTGAAGATGGATTTTAATCCCAGAAATTGGGAAATTATCATCCATTGGCAAGCCAAAAAAAAATTATATCAAGACGATATATATAGCTTTACCGTTCGGGATAAGGTCATTACTATTCCTACACATTCCGAGTCTTTATCGCATACTAAAATTCCCAAAATTTCGCTACCGAAATATGAAGCTTGGGGAGATATTTTATATTGGACTTTACAAGAAAATGTACCCGGCGAATTTCCGTATACAGCAGGTATTTATCCCTTTAAACGTACCGGCGAAGACCCCACCCGAATGTTTGCCGGCGAAGGAGGTCCGGAACGCACCAATAGGCGTTTTCATTATGTGAGTTTAGGCATGCCTGCCAAAAGACTTTCCACTGCTTTTGACAGTGTAACTTTATATGGTAATGATCCCGATAAACGTCCTGATATTTATGGAAAAATAGGGAACTCAGGGGTTTCAATCTGTTGTTTAGACGATGCCAAAAAATTGTATTCGGGATTTGATTTAACCAACCCGATGACGTCAGTTTCAATGACCATTAACGGACCGGCACCTATGATGCTGGGTTACTTTATGAATGCGGTAATTGATCAAGAATGCGAAAAGTATATCCACGCCCATAATTTGGAAGAAGAGGTCACCGCAAAGATTCAAAAGATTTATAAAGAAAAAAGGATCCCCAGACCGGCTTATCAAGGAGAACTTCCCGAAGGAAATAATGGATTAGGGCTTTTCTTGCTAGGAGTTACCGGAGACCAAGTTTTACCCGATGCGGTTTATCAAAAGATAAAAAAAGAAGCTATCGCCAAAGTTCGTGGCACGATTCAATCGGATATTTTAAAAGAAGATCAGGCACAAAATACCTGTATTTTTTCTACAGAGTTTGCCCTGCGGCTCATGGGTGATGTTCAAGACTATTTTATTCAAAATAAAGTCCGTAATTTTTATTCGGTATCTATTTCCGGTTATCATATTGCAGAAGCCGGTGCCAACCCCATTACACAGTTAGCTTTTACTTTGGCTAATGGATTTACTTACGTGGAGTATTATTTATCCAGAGGAATGGATATTAATGATTTTGGGCCTAACCTTTCCTTTTTCTTCTCCAATGGTATTGATCCGGAATATGCTGTTATCGGGCGTGTTGCCCGTAAAATTTGGGCTAAGGCGATGCGCGATAAGTACAAGGCTAACCCAAGAGCGCAAATGCTAAAATATCATATACAAACCTCTGGTCGTTCTTTACACGCTCAAGAGATTGATTTTAATGATATTCGAACAACTTTGCAAGCTTTGTACGCCATTTATGACAATTGTAATTCATTACACACCAACGCCTACGATGAAGCCATAACCACACCTACCGAAGAGAGTGTTCGTAGGGCTATGGCCATACAGCTTATTATCAACAAAGAATTGGGTTTAACCAAAAATGAAAACCCGATACAAGGCGCTTTTATTATTGAAGAATTGACGGATTTAGTAGAGCAGGCTATTTATGCCGAATTTGATAGGCTTACAGAACGTGGTGGTGTATTAGGTGCGATGGAAACTATGTATCAAAGAAGTAAAATACAAGAAGAGAGTTTGTATTATGAAACCTTAAAACATACCGGCGAATTTCCTATTATCGGGGTCAATACTTTTTTGAGTAGCAAAGGTTCTCCTACGGTTTTACCACAAGAAGTAATTAGGGCGACTACAAAAGAAAAGGAATATCAAATTCAAGTAGTAGAAAACATGCACAAAGCCCATGCTAAAGTAGTTGACAAACAATTGGCCGTATTACAAGAGAAATCACTAGCCAATGAAAATATTTTTGAACAGTTGATGGAAGTGACCAAAGTGGCTACAATTGGTCAAATTACAGAAGCTTTATTTCGCGTAGGTGGTCAATATCGTAGGAATATGTAAAATAAATTAAAGAATTTTATAACACTAGAATACAATAGTATTATGAAAAAAAAATTACGTTTTTTGTCAATCATTTTTGTGAGTTTTCTAATTGTTAATTGTACTGATAATACAACGAGCTATTCTAATTTTATTTCTTATGATAATGATACGAAAGAACTTGTTAAAGGATATACTTCTGTAGAATCTTATTATGTAGAACTTGCCCTATTCTCAGAAGGAATAGATTTACTTCCTACAGGAGGCATGCAGGGTTCGGGAGCAATGATTTCTTTAGAATTTGCAACAAATTTAGAAGATAGATTGGGTGTAGATACTTTTGATGATAATTTAGATATTTTTGTCTATGAACCTACAGTTTATTATAACAATACTATAGGGACATCATATGTTCAGTTTTATTGCTATAATGGGAGTATAGAGGTGATTGAAAGTGAACCAGACTGGGTTAAATTAACTTTTGATATTATTGCACCTGATGGGAAACATATAATCGGTAGTTGTTAAGGAGACTTGATAGTACTTTAGATGTATAAGTATTTTTAAGAATAAAAGATTAGTTTATAAAATTATTTAGTTAAATGGAAAAATTAAACGAATACTTTCAAATAGCTTTGGATAAGGTCGTGTTTTATGCTCCTAAAGTAGTTTTAGCAGGCCTGATATTATGGATAGGTTTTAAAATTGTAAAAAAACTTAACCAGTTACTTGATTTATCTTTTAAAAAAGCAGGGCTTTCTGACGAAATACGTCCCTTTTTTCTGTCATTTTTAAATATTGTAATGAAAGCTGCCATATTGATGGCTGTTGCATCTATTTTAGGTGCCGATCTTACGAGTTTAGTTGCTTTAATTGCTGCAATAGGATTCGCTATTGGTATGGCATTACAAGGCAGTTTAGGGAATTTTGCTTCAGGAATTCTCATTCTAACTTTAAAACCTTATAAAGTAAACGATTACGTAAGTATTGATGATTATTTTGGGAAAGTTAAAGAAATTGGAATTTTTAATACCACAATTAAGAGTCCCGGACTAAAAACATTAATCATTCCTAACTCTAAAGTTACAGATGGCACTGTTATCAACTACTCTGAAGAAGGAGTCGTTAGATTAGAGCTAGAAGTAACGATGCCTTATGATGAAGATTTTCCTAAAATAAAAGAAATCATCAAAAATGCATTAGCACCATTAGATAAAATAATTAAAGAAAAACCATTAGATATAGGCATAATTGCTTTTGATACGCACTTTGTAAAAATTGGGGTTTTACCCTTTGTTAAACCGGATGATTACTGGGAAGTTACCTACGAGTCGTATAAAAATATTAAACGTGCCTTTAGTGAACATGGCATTAAAGTTGCCTACTCGGAAGGAGTTGAAATGGGAGCTATTGGTAAGTAATAAAGGAACTATTAAATTTTATTATTTAATACAAAAGTAAGGGCTGCGATCTATTTTGTAACACCTAGAAATAGCGATTAGATTCCCAGAGTTGTTTCATAATAAACAAAATGATACAGATGAAATATTTTAGTTTTTTAGTAGTAAACCTCTTTTTTTTAAGTTGCGGACATCAGAACCTGTCCGAAGAGCAGCAAAACTTAGTTAAACAGGCCAAAGAAGTTCAGTATCAATTAAATTTAGAATACGCCGATAAAGCAAAAACACCTTTAGACAGTATTGATTTTATCCATTTTAGAAATCTGGATTTTTATCCCATTTCACTTAAGTATATTGTTAAGGCAAACTTTGAAAAGAATACTTTTCCAGTACCCTTTGAAATGGCAACCAGTACCGATAGAAAGCCTTTATATCAAAAATACGGAACGTTAACTTTTACCTTAGATAATCAAGAATATCAATTAGCCGTCTATCAAGATATGGATCCTAAAGAAGCGTATAAAGACTATCTTTTTGTCCCTTTTACCGATTTAACCAATACGACCGAAACCTATGGTGGCGGTCGATATATTGATTTAAAACAACCACTTGCTCCTATAGTGACATTGGATTTTAATCGTGCTTACAATCCCTACTGTGCGTATAGTCATCGTTGGTCTTGTGTTATACCGCCTAAAGAAAATGATTTACCGGTTGCCATTAAAGCCGGCGTAAAAAAATTTCATTAATTACAGGTTTCGATAAACGCATCCAAATCTCGATTTTTCAAGATAGCGGTAAACTGCAAGGAGCTTGCCAAGGGGCAAACACTCGTTTGAAAAGTAGTACTGTTCATTTCGTCCGTATATTCGGTGGCAAAAACAGCTTTGTTGTGCTGAATATAGATGCTGGCTTCGTTTTGAAAGCCGTAATAAAACGCATCTTCTAATAAGATCCAATCAAAACTACTGACCAAATCATCAGCCAAATCAGTGGCATTTTTTTGACCAATAGACAAACCCCGTTGATGTGCCTCTTCGGCTAACCATTGAGCATAGTTAATTACATCTTCATCGGTAATTTCAAAACCTAACTCAGCTATAGTCCAAGAATTTAGATCGATATTATCAGGTTCTATTCCATCAAAACCCTTTGCCTGAATCATATCAAATCGAGCACGCATTAGAGGTTTTAAGGCTTCAATATTATGGATGTTTAAAAACTTTTCACCACTCCAACCCGGATAATCATTACCGATAATTTCGGACGGAAAATCATCAGCATCCGGACGCCAATCTTCTAAAGAACCCACGGATATATAGGCAAATACTTTTTTACCTTGTGTGTGTAGTGAAGCTACAAAATCGGCCTCATTTTCGAAGGCATCAATATCTACAATCTCGGATTGATAGGTAGTGCCATTTGGAACAGGGCCTCTCAAATCCCAATCAAAGGTAGTTTGTGGTGTGGGGCGGTACCAGATTCTATCGGGAGTTACGGCCTCATTTTCACAAGATAAAACACTTAGAGATGCAATTATTAGGAGTAGGTGTAGTTTAAACATAGTTAATAGCTTTAGAAAGCTAACGAAATGGTGACTGAAATATTATATATTTTTTCCCCAAAGAAATCCTAAAAAAACAGCTAAGAATCCGAGGCTAAGCGATAATATGGTATAGCCCACGAATCTAAAATATTGTTCATTAAACAAAAATTGTAGATTTTCGTACATAAAGGATGAAAAGGTTGTAAAACCTCCAAAAACACCTACAGCCATAAAGGCTATTTGGTTCTCGGTAAGCGTGTGATTAGCCGTTTTTAGGTAATAGCCCATTAGCAAACCGATTAACAAACTCCCTAAAAAATTGACCGTAAGTGTTCCGTAAGGAATAGTCTCTTGATTCAATTTTAAACCGATGATATAGCGTAAGGCACTACCGACACCACCTCCAATAAATACTAAAAATATCTGTTGCATCTTAGTTTATGTGTATTTTTTTATAATCTTTCCAGTTCCATTTTTGGGTAACAACTCCTTTATTTAATACAACTATTCCGGGATTTGCCCGTATTATTGTCTTGAGCATAGTTTCGTCGCCATACAGCATTTCAAAAGGTAAATTATACACATCTCTAATAGTTTGAAAATCATCCATAGATGATGCGGACAGTAGGTATACCAAATAATTTTTATCAAGTGCTTTTTCCGCTAGTGGTTTTAGTTGTTTAAAAGAATCAATGTCGCTCTCATTTAAATTATAGGAAATAAACAACAATACTTTTGGAGCTTCCAAAATGGTTTGTGTTAGATCGTCGGTGTCATTTTCTAAAATAAAATCATGTATTTTAGGGATATCTTCTCCGTCTATATATTCCATTCCTTTTGGAATACTGGATCCTATAGAAAAAGGTCTAAAATCGATGATAGGAAGATGGTTCAGCACATAATAACTGATATACAAACCGGCTATTAGTGCTACAAAAGGAATCCAGTTGGTAATCTTTAGACTAAACCATGCTTTTATTTTATCGACATTAAAAAGCAGCCACAGTAATAGCACGCCCAAGACGATATTTTTGTAAAAAGTACCCCAAGGGCTCAGTTTTACGGCATCGCCAAAACAACCGCAATCGGTTACCTTGTCGTAATAGGCCGAGTACCAAGTTAAGAATAAAAAAACGAGTAGTAATAAAGTGGTTGCCCAGACGGTTAATTTGGGTTTAAAAGCAATTAAAAGGGCTATACCAAGTAGTAGTTCAGTTAAAATTAATAGAATAGAAAAGGGTAGTGCATAAGGAATTAAAGCAGGTAGGTTTAAGACATCTTCACTAAAATATTCCGTAAATTTTATGGCAGATCCAATAGGATCCACCAGTTTTACAAATCCCGAAAAAATAAACGTAATGGCAACAATTATACGTGCCATAGTAGTAAGTAGTTGTTTCATAATAGCCTTAGTTAGTGTTTTCTTCGTCTAGGAGAATTAACGCAAATATAGCATAGTTTATAATATCTTGATAATTAGCATCTATACCTTCAGAAATCAAGGTTTTACCTTGATTGTCTTCTATTTGCTTGACACGTAATAATTTTTGTAAAATAAGGTCTGTTAAGGAACTTACACGCATTTCACGCCATGCTTCACCATAATCGTGATTTTTGTTTTCCATTAAGGACTTTGTCTCGGTAATATGTTGATTATATAAAGCTAGTGCCTCTTTTGTATCGATATCAGGTTGTTCGGCAATCCCTTTTTCTAACTGAATCAATGCCATTAGTGAATAATTAATTATACCGATAAATTCCGGAATTTCGTCTTCGTCTACTTTGCGCACCTCATTTTCTTGCATCATACGTATACGCTGTGCTTTAATGAAGATTTGATCGGTTAAAGAGGGCAATCTTAATATACGCCAAGCGCTTCCATAGTCGGTCATTTTTTGGGTAAATAATTCACGGCATTGGTCGATAACTTTATCGTATTGCTTTGATGTTTTTTGCATTTAGGTATACTTGAATTTGCGGTAAATTTCGGTAAAAATACTTAGTTTACAAAGTGGTTTACCGCATTATAGGTAAGTTTTAACAAGTCATAAAAAAATTGAGCCCTACAACATGTGTTTGTAAGGCTCAACTATTCAAATGAACTATACCCCAATATTTAGGTTGAAGGAATTATTTTTTGTTTCTTTTCAAGGCTTCTATCATAGCTTTGTCAACAAAACTATCTAAATCTATATTCTGTTCCCCATATAAAGTTTCGTAGTGTACTTCTTCAGTAATATAATTGATCAGTTCCTCTTTGTTTATTTTGTTTTTTTCTTTATTGGTAAAGCTACTTGCTGTAAAAAGAATTAATAAGGAGATACTTACTAAGACACTGATACTGAGTTTTGCAAAAGATGACATAATTTTATCGGTTTTGTTCTGGACAAATGTCCGATTTATCATCTTCAAAAACACTAGGGTTTTTCCTGTTTTTTGGGTAGTTTAATCCTAAATATTTTTAGGGATAAATCCTTAATTTAACCTTTAGATAGGTATTAGAATAACCGAAATCTATAGGAAAGGTAAAGGCTTATTTTATGAAAGAAATAGCCAATACTAATACCCAATAACATACCAAAGAAAAGATCCAATGGATAGTGAACTCCCACATAAATACGACTGTATAGAAACAGGAAGGGCCATAAAAGTATCAAATATATGGGTTTAAAAACACGATGAAATTTTAAAATCATAAAGCTTGCCACAGCAAAAGAGTTAGTGGCGTGACCGGAAACAAAGCTGTAGCCCCCACTGTTTTTAAGAATACGTATCATATTTTGAATGGCAGGATCTCTATTGGGGCGAAGACGGTGCGTGCTAATTTTAATAAAATTTACAAATTGATCTGTAAAGGCAACCAAAATGGCCGTAATTAGAATAAGTAGTAAGGCTTTTTTCCAATGATAATATCTAAAAAGGAGCAATAACAGTACAAAATAAAGCGGAATCCAGGTGTATTTATCGGTAATAGTTAACCAAAAATGATCCCAATTAGTGGTGCCAAGATTATTAAGATAGATAAAAAGTTCTTGATCCTTAGCTAAAAGATTCTTTAGCCAATTCATAATTTAGTACCACGTTTAATAGGGCCAATAGATTCTTCGACACTTGTTTTTACGTGTTTAATCTCGTCATTAATCTCTTTCACAATATTACTATCTAATCCTTGTTTTTTGGCCGATTGGTTAATCTCCCGTTTTACCTCGTTGGTGGCGTCACGCAGTTGTCGCATTCCTTTTCCTAAACCACGGGCTATCTCCGGTATTTTGTCGGCACCAAAGAGCATAACAACAATGAGCATTACCACAATTATTTCGGGACCACTAATAAATAAAAACACGTTTAAATCTTTTTGTACGTTACAAAATTACATAAAAAAATCCCAACCTAGAAAACTAACTTGGGATTCTTAATCTTGTTGTTAATAAATTATTCTGCTTTAGGAGCTTGATCCATTAGTTTTAAGAACTCATCAAGTTTGGGCAATACAATAATTTCTATACGTCTGTTAATGCTTCTTCCTTCTTCGGTGTCATTAGAGGCTTTAGGTACATACTCACTACGGGCACCTGCTGTAATACGTGCAGGATCCACATTTAAATTGGTTTGCATATACCGGGCAATGGCTGTAGCACGCATTGCACTTAAATCCCAGTTGTCTTTAATACAGTTTTTTACAATAGGTACATTATCGGTATGACCTTCTATTAAGATATCATAACTTTTATAGTCATTTACAATTTTAGAAATCTTATTTAAGACTTCATCCGCTTTGCTGGTAATGGAATAGCTTCCTGATTTGAATAACATTTTATCCGATAAGGATACAAATACGACACCTTTTTTAACTTTTACATCTACATCTTCATCATTGAGGTTGTCCAATGAACGTTTAAATTTGTTGCTCAATGCTAATGTTAAGGAATCATTTTTTCTATTAATCTCGGTTAAACGGCGAATGTATTTGTTAGCAGCATTTATTTCATCCAATAATTTACTGATATTGGTGTTTCCTTGTTGACTCATATTGACACATTTGTCAAGTGCGGCTTGTAACTGGGCAATATTATCTTTATGCGCCTGAATTTGGTCATTTAAAAAACCGATTTTAGCATTAGCCGCATCATCTTCTGTACGGCATTTCATCAAGTTTGCTTTGCAATCTGTTAAGGCCTGTTCAGCAGATTGGTATTTTGCATTAAGTGCTTCAAATTTTTTGGTACTTACACATGAACTGAGTCCGATAAGCACGGTAATAAGGAGGATAACTATTTTTTTCATTTTATACGGGTTTTAAAAATCACAACAAAAGTACTAATAAACGTTTTATGTACCCATTAATTGTTTAAAAAACCGTTAAATTAGCCCTTTTCTTTAGCTTGGTATAGAAATTGTAACATTTAACTAAAAGAAATGAGTATGAAGAATCGATATTTTATAGTAGTGTTTTTAGGTGTTTTGTCTATTGCAGCTTGCAAGACTCCTTATAAATTACAACAGAAAACCAGTTTTCGCATTATTAAAGGGACTTATCAAGATTGGGTGGGTGGTGTGCCCGGAAATTCCGGAACACTAGTTCAACTTTTTGTAACAGATACCCTTGGGATTCATCCCGATTCTTTGTTTTTCCAAGATAAAGTAGCTGTTATTGATATCAAACCATCCAATAAAGATGTTTTGTGGGTTGCAAATTTTAGAAAAGAAACGCCTAATGAAAATCGTTTGGGTAAGCTAAAACAAAGTGTTGATGATACCGATTCATTGGAAAAACCGGATTTTCCATTCAAATTATTGGAGAACGAAGCCGTTATACGTTATACTAAAGAGGGTAAGGTCTATTACTATAAAATAACCGGATTACTCCAAAAAGAAACTATTTTTTATCCGGCGGCTAGACCACAAAAAGAGTAGGCCATTTATTTTTCTAAAAGATGTCTTTTTAGAGCACGGCTAATAAAGCGAATTTTTTCACCAAGACTAAAACGGGCTAGATTGGTCTTGACCACACCTTTAGTCATCATTGTTTTTTTAGAATAATCAATAGCCACATCAACAATAACGGGTTTGTTTTTATTTGTTATATCAAATACTTTTTTTAAGATGGTATGAATGCTTTGGTCATTTTGTATCTCATAATAGGAGGCACCGACAGCATCAGCAATTCCTTTAATATTTATAGCACCAATGATAGAGGCAACTTTACGTTTTAGAGGTATTTTTTGAAATTGTGATATTTGACCAAGTTCCCCATCGTGAAAAACGAAATACACAACACCTTGTTGGTAAGTAGTAGCTGTAAGTATTTCCATCCCCGTCATTAAAAAACCACCATCTCCTACAATACCCACCACGCTATGAGATGGATTCATAAACTTAACCCCAATGGATGCTGGAACGCAAAACCCCATACAATTAAAATCAGTGGGAGAGATAAAATGTTTGGGTTTATTTACGGGTAATAATTCTGCCGCCAAATAGGTATGCTTTCCATCGTCTACTACAAAAAAGGTATCGTCATCGGTATAGGTTGTTAATGCATCAAAAAAATGTTTAGGAGAAACTTTGTTCGTGTTTATTTTTTCTTCCCATTCTGATGAATAGTTTTGTTTTTCCTTAGCAATAAGAGTAACAATATCCTTGTTTTTAGAAACTTTATGTTGTTTTAATTCTTGATATAAAAGTTTTAAGGCAACTGTTGCATCTGCTTCTAAACTTAGTAAAGCCGGATAGTTTTTATTGAAAACTTCAGGGTTTATGTCTATATGAATCAAATTTTTGGGTACCACAGCACCATAACTTCCGGTAGCAATCTCTGAAAAACGTACCCCAACGGCCAACATAGCATCACTATTTTTAAAGGCTTTTTGTGAAGCAGGAACCGAATTTGGGCCAAATCCAAATCCTGTATGTAGCGGATTTTTTGCGGGAAAAGAAGCTTTTCCTTGAAGTGTAGTAGCTACAGGTGCATTAAGTATTTTGGCTATTTTTTCTGTATATTCCATGGCTTCTGCAGCACCCCAACCAACATAAATACTTGGTTTCTCTGCTTTTAGAAGTATAGCTGCTATTTTTTTTATTTTGTTATCAGAAATGGAAAAGGCAGCTTTTTTTGGGGTATACAGCGGTAAAGATGAAACCTGCCCTTTAAACATTTGTAACTCCATTGGAATTTCTATAAAAACCGGACCGGGCTCCCCAGAAGTGGCTATTTCATAAGCTTTATAGATTGTATTGATTATTTGGTCATGGGCCGTTATTCTAAAAAAAGCTTTTGTAATTCCTTTAACCAAAGTCTCTTGATCCAGTTGGTGCAATTGATAGTGTTTGCCGGAATCTTGACGTGTGCCACCTGAGATAATAAGCATGGGAATACCATCTAAAAAGGCTTCTCCAATACCACTCATGGCATGAGTTGTTCCTGCTGCCGGAACAATCATTAAGGTTCCAATACTAGAAGAACTACAAGATACCCCAAGGGCCATAAAAGAAGCCCCTCCTTCATGAGTTACCAAAACAGGGCTAATACTTTTGGAGTTATGGAGTTCATCATAGAGTTCTATATTGTGAACTCCGGGAATTCCAAAGGTATATTTAACACCAAGTTGTTCTAGGGCAAAGACAGCAAGATGAGCACCGGTTTTTTTCATAATGAATTATTTTTTAGTGATAATATGTGCAGTGGCTTTTTGTGCCGTAAAGATGCAAGTAGCCAGAAAAGTACCTTCTAAAGCTCGTTTTCCATGAGACCCACCTCCCCCAAATCCAGCGGCTTCCCCAACTGCATAAACGTTTTCAAATACACCTTGAGTTCCATTGCTATTAGGGACTTTTAATACTTGTGAGTTTAAATTAGTTTGTATTCCTCCTAAACTTTTTCTTGAAAGTATATATTCTCTAATAGCAATAAGAGGATACTGTTTTTTTTGATTTAATTTTTGAGGTTTTAAGGTGCGTTTTTTATCACCGGAATAGCTTCTTGCTTCTATAATTCTCTGAATTTGTTCATCTTTAATCATTTCAGAGTCTAACTCAAAATTGTGGTCATAACTATGAATAGCTTCTTCAATAGCCTTAACGGTAACGTCTTCTGTTTCTGTTAACAGATTCATTTTTTGAACAAGTTCTTCAATACTAAAAGCGGTAATATAATTGGGTGAATCTTTCTCTAGTGTTTTAATTAATTTTTTATTACCTCTAAAAATACTGTATAAAAATTTAAACAGTTTTTTTTCTTTAATACCCTCATTAAATTCTGATCCGGATACAGCTAACTCTTTATAAGCAATAGCTTTATTGAGTAATTGCCATGAATATTGTTTTTCTTGCCCACAAATTTTGGTAACTAAATGTCGTGTATCATAGGCAGTGATTAATGGAGGCATTATGCGTTCTCCTTTGTAATTTAGCCAAAGAGCAGATTTTGGTGGAACCAAACTCAAACCGTGGTTTTTTCGTTTAGGATAAGGATGTGGAATTCCTGCAGCATAATTCCACATCAGATTAAGGTTGCTTATATTTGCCCCTATATTTTTAAGTTTATCGTGTAATAGGCCATCCGAAAATTGGTGAGAGCCATTTAAGATGGTTTCTGGCGGTTTTTTCCATTCTTGATGCCAATTTTCACGCACTTTTTTCATATTACCATTAATTCCGCCACTAGCAATAATAATATTTTTAGCCTGACATACAAAAGGTTTTTGCTTCGTATTATCAATACCGGAAATACCGATAACCTGTTTGTCTTCTATTATAAATTCATCTACTTTGTGTTCAAAGAAAATTCGTAAATTTTTATAATTAGGATGTGATTCCATATAGGTAATTAGGGCTTTAATTAAGCCATGTCCGGTACCCCAAACCATATGAAATCGAGGAACAGTATTCCCTTTAATCCTTAACCCTCTTTCTACCCAATGTACTACCGGAAAAAATTTGACCTTTTTTGTATGTACCCAATCATAGATTGTTTGTGTAGAATTGATGAATTCAGTTGCCCATTTTTTGCCCCAAACTTCATCTTTATCAAACTCAGCAAACGAAAACCAATCTTTCTTTGCTTGTGTAATACTATCTTTAATTTTAGAAAATTTTTGTTGAGGTGAATTAACAAAAAACATGCCCCCAAAGGATTCTTTTGCTAGTCCCCCAAAGTTTTCTTTAGTATCTCTATCAAAAAGAATAACTTTATTATTAGTATTCAACAATTCAATGGCAGAAGCAATACCTGCAATTCCTCCTCCAATTATGGCAATATCTGTATGTAAAGTAGTTGAATCCATTTATTCCCCAAAAAACAAGGAAATAAAGATACTAAAACTTTTTTGAAGACGGGAAGTGCAAAAGACAAAGGTATTTATATAAAATAGATTATAAAGAAATACAAATTCCTACAGCCCCGTTACTTCCCACTTCAATAAATGCAGCAATGCTATTAGAAAAACCGTATCGGGCACCAAGATGTCCACCAATTCCAAAATTACTGTTACCAATTAAACCTAATTCAGCCCCCAAATACAAGTCTAGTTCCTCTGGTGCATTTAAGGCATTGGCAAAATGATAGTCCCCACGGCCAAAGATAAAAAAGCCGGAACTATATTTGCCGGAGTTAAAAAAATTGGCACCGCCTCCTACGGAAAAATTATCATTTAACCCATAGTCATAGGTAGCTTTTATACCGGTTCCATAACCGTAAAATGTAAATCCTGCTTGTAATTTTTGATCTCCCTTACCACTATAGGTTTGTGCATGAGTAAAATAGCTACCCAATAATAGTAGACTTAGAATAAGTATTTTTTTCATAAGTTAGGTTTTTATATGTCAATAAAACGTAAAAATATTTATTTTGTTTTACATGGGTTTCAATATTTGGCATAAACTTTGTTTTATTAGATTCAAATACTAGGATTATGAGAACACTTAAATTACTTTTCGGACTAGGATTGATAGCCATAAGCCTTCAATCGTGTATTATTGAAACAGGAAATTATTATAATGGGCAATCATTAGAAGAAGTGGTAACTAACTATGATTTATGGTATGTAGATTACAATAGAACAACAGGTTATGGAGATGTTCCTTTCCTATCAAAGGCTTTTACCATTTCATTTTCAAACGGTCGTGTTTTTGCTAATAATAATATCGTAGGAATTGGATATACGGGAAATGGATATGGTATACAAATAGGTACCTACAACACCTATAATGGAGTGCTTGAAGTACACCACAGTTTAGATGGTTATTACGAATTTGATGTAATTGTTGATTCACCCCAGAGTATTCGATTGCGAGATAATTACAATAATGTAACCTATTATCTTGAAGGTTATTACAGTGCCAACTTTGATTACGATCAAGTATTTTATGACAATATTGAATATTTTTTACAAGAATATGATGTTTGGGAAAAAACCTATACCAGTGTAGAAGGAGAATTGAATGCGTTTGACAATGAAAACTACTTGTCTTTTACACCGGAAAATGCAAGAACGTTTTATTCCTCTGTAGATGAGATAGGTACTAGTTTTAACGCTTTAGTTTGGGATTATGAAGGAAGTTATGAAGTGTATGACGTTAATGGGTATGACAATTTAAAAATATTAACATTACATTATGATAATGGAGATACTGAGGAGTTCGAACTTAGCGTTATAGATGATAGTAGCATTGAGTTGTACCACAATGCTTCAGGTACTACCTATGAGTTTGATGGATATGGATTTATTCAGTACAGAAAAGAGGAGAATACTATTGACTCTGGAAAGAAAAGAGTAAAAGTACTGCGTAAATCAGTAGATAGAAAGCCTCATTTGGCTATCACAAAAAAAGAACACATAAAAGGAGCAACAACAAAAGTTCCGGCTAGAAAATAAAGTTTGGTTAGTTGATTTTTTTAACAGGTAATGCTTGTTACTTGTTAAAAATAAAGAGGCAGTCCGTAAAGGGCTGCCTCTTTTTATTTTAGCAAATACTATTTAATTAGATATCAAATTTTATACCTTGTGCTAAAGGCAGTTCGGCACCGTAATTAATAGTATTGGTTTGACGACGCATATATACTTTCCAAGCATCAGAACCGGATTCACGACCTCCTCCAGTATCTTTTTCACCACCAAAAGCACCACCAATTTCAGCTCCTGAAGTACCTAAGTTTACGTTGGCAATACCACAATCAGATCCGGTTTGTGAGATAAAAGTTTCTGCTTCACGCATATTAAGTGTAAATATAGCCGAAGAAAGACCTTGTGGGACATCGTTTTGAATGTCTATCGCATTTTGTACATCACCGCTGTATTTAATTAAGTACACAATGGGAGCAAAGGTCTCTTCCTGAACAATTTCAAAGTGATTTTCTGCTTCTGCAATACAAGGCATTACATAATTTCCGGATTCAAACCCGTGTCCTTCTAATTTTTGTCCGCCAAAGAGAATTTTACCTCCTTCTTGTTGCACTTTTGCAACGGCCTCTTCAAAAAGAGCTACGGCATGTTGGTCAATAAGGGGGCCGACTAAGAATTTTTCATCTAGAGGACTACCAATTTTATCTGCTAACTTTTCATAAGCACCAACAAAAGCATTTTTTACTTGATCAAAAACAGCTTCATGAATAATAACCCTACGGGTAGATGTACAGCGTTGACCAGCAGTACCTACAGTACCAAATACGGTTGACATTACAGCCATTTGAATATCTGCCTCGGGCGTGATAATTACGGCGTTATTTCCTCCTAATTCTAAAAGAGCTCTTCCCAAACGATCACCAACAATTTTTCCTGCTCTACGTCCTACAGCGGTAGATCCGGTAACAGAAATTAAAGGAATACGTTTATCGCCCAAGAAATTATCACCCATTACAGAAGAACGACCCACAACTAAGTTAAACACACCTTCAGGAACATTGTTTTCTTTCAATACATTTTGAATGATTTTTTGTGTGGCAATAGCTGTCAAAGGTGTTTTTGATGAGGGTTTCCAGATTACTACATCGCCGGCAATGGCAGCCAATGCAGAGTTCCAAGCCCAAACGGCAACCGGAAAGTTGTATGAGGTAACTATACCTACAATCCCTAATGGGTGGTATTGTTCTGAGAGGCGGTGTAATGGTCTTTCAGATTGTAGTGCAACTCCGTTTATTAATCGTGATTGTCCTACAGCAAAATCACAGATATCAATCATTTCTTGAACTTCTCCTAATCCTTCTTGAAAAATTTTACCCATTTCATAAGAGACAAGGGCTCCTAAATCATCTTTATGCTCGCGTAATGCATTCCCTATTTGACGAACTACTTCGCCACGAATAGGAGCAGGTGTCATTCGCCATACTTTAAAAGCTTCTTGTGCCTTTGTTACCACTTTTTCGTAGTCTTCTAATGTGGCTGTTTTAACACGGGCAATTACGTTACCGTCTACCGGAGAAGATGATGTATTTATTTTCCCTTCGGTATCAAACCAAGTTACACCGGTTGATACCCCTAAATTGGTTTCTGTTAAACCTAAATTTTGTAATACATTTTTAATATTGATAGTCATAATAGAGTATTTATTTACTTTTTTTAATAGTTTTAATGTTAAGGAGTTTGTCAGGATTAGTATGGTCTGATCCCTTGTCGTGTAGTGTATTAAGGTCGTTGACAGCATTGTCAATTGCATCTTGAGTAAAACCTTTTTCAAGGCAAGCTTCTTCTAATGTTCCCCAGATAGGCTCTCCGCATTTAATACAACGGATTCCTTTGTCGGCTAGGTATTTTACAGATTTTGGATAATCTTCTACCAAGTCTTCAATGGTTGTATTTCTAGTAATCATAATAGGACTTTTTTAGAGATGCAAAGTTATAAAAAATACCGCCACAAAAAACAAATAAAAAAAGCCGTTCCGAAATATTCAGAACGACCTTTTTAGTAATGTTTGGCAACCAACCAAACATAATTAACCAACTAAAACCTAAAATTTAAGCCACTGTAAACACCAATGGCATAAGGGCTAAACCCTCCTGTATTTTGTTCGAATGTATTTGTTTGTACTTTAAACATGGGCACCAAGTTAAAGTGCAAATTTTGGTATAATTTATAATCAAACTCTAACCCTAAGTTTCCTGAAAAGTTAAGTGTGTTTAAATTTGATGCTTCTCCAAGTTCACTTGATAAACCATCTGTTTCAATAAATATTTGATTCTTATTTAATAGTAATGTACTAAAGCCACCTACAACATTAATTCCAAAAGCTCCGTTGTTGACTCGGTATTTTACTTCTAAGGGTACCTCTACATAACCAAATACTTGCATGAGATTTCCTTTAGTTCCTCGCAGGTTGGTTTCGCCAAGGGGTGTTGCTTGTGGAGGTGCTGCATAAACGGCGATTAGGTTTGCATCCGCATTATAATTAATATTCGAATAATGATTAACAGTGCCACCAGGTGATACATATACACCATACGTTTTATATCCATAATCAACGATATGAACACCGGATTGAAGTATGAATTTATTAGAAACTTGATATGCCAATTGTACTCCATAAGCAGAGGAAAAACTACCCTGTTTGGTGTTGTTGTTAAACTGTGGGTCTATAGAAGAACTGTTTTTATCAAATGAACTTAGATAGACCGGAGCGGCAACCGTAGAAACCGACCACTTTTTGTTTCTCTCGGGTTTTGTTTTAGCTAAAGGCTGATTGGAATCGGCACGGGTATTTTTCGGCTCTTGACTTGTTAATACGGCAATATCATTATTTTCTTCTTTAATCGGTTTGTGTGCGTTAGGTATTGTTTTATCAACCGGTTTAGAAATTGTTTTATGGGATTTTATTGCAGTAACTTCTTGAGGTATTTGTTCCTTGATATGTTGGAGTTTATTGGAAAGGGGTTTATTGGATAGGGATTTATTAGAGAGGGGTTTGTTTGTTGTTGCTAGAGGGGTGGTTGGAGTGGCAATAGATTTAGTTTTTGTGATAGAAGTCTTGGGCGTTTCTTTAGGTTCTTTTGTTGAAACAACAAGCTCTGTTTCCGCAGGTGTGTTGGTATTGTTATCTAGGGTTTTAACCCGGGTTTCGGAGGTGGATTTTTGTTCCGGAGTGCTATTTACAAAAGGATTATTTAGATATATAAACAAGGCTAATCCTGCAGCAATACCACTAAACCATAACCAAAGCACACGTCTGTCTTTTTTTGGTTTTTGGCCAATTTGTTTTTCAATGTTTTTCCAAACGGTATCAGAAGGATCTACCTCGAAGTCACGGAACTTTTCTTGGAATAATCGATCGATATTTTTGTGTTCGTTCATTATTAAAATGCTTTATATTGGTCAGGTTCTTGTTGGTCTAATTCTATTTTCTTTTTAAGAATCATTCGTGCTCTAGAGAGATTTGATTTTGATGTGCCCTCACTGATGTTTAAGGCTTTGCCCACTTCCTTATGAGAGTACCCGTCTAATACGTAAAGATTAAAAACCAATCGGTATTGGTTGGGTAATTCCTGAATTAAGTGTAATAAATAATCTAATGATATTTCTTCATCGTTTACCGCTACATTAACCTCATCTTCAACTTGTTTATCATTATATACTAGATTCAGCACATTTTTATCTCTGTATTTCTGAAGGGCAGTGTTAATTATGATTCGTTTCATCCATCCTTCAAAAGAACCTTGGTGTTTAAATTGTTTAACTTTTTTAAAAATTTGTATAAAACCATCTTGTAAATTATCTTCAGCATCAACCTTGTTTTTTGAATATTTGAGGCAAAGCGCAAACAATTTACCGGCATAAAGTCGGTAAATTTCTTCTTGTGCTTGTCGGTCATTCTGAGCACATCGTTGTATGAGCTTTTTTAAACTCATCAATTTTGGTTTTAGTTGTTTTTAGTAAGGTGTTACACCTTGGTTTCTATTTGTTCTTACTACATATTCTCCAAATTTACATTTTTTATTCTGTTTCTATTTCGTATTCTTCATATTGATTTTGTCCTTGCGAATTAATCCCTGTCCAAAATTTAAAAATATAGGTTTTTGGTGTAGAGGGTCTAAATCTAAACGTATAAGAGCCGTCAATAATTGCCTGAGTACAATTTACGTTATTTTGTACCTTGGCAAATGGAGTAATGACCCGAACGCTGTCATTTACCGCTAAAAATTCTATATCCGAAAAACTATAACAACCATTAGGTAAGTGATACTCAAATGTAAACTCACAATTCTCGTCTAAATGTAGGTTACTTGGCGTCTGTATATTATAAGCTGCTACTTTTTCAAAATAAAAATCATCACTTACATCTAAATTACATGCACTCACTAAGGTTACAGTTAACAAGATGGTAAATATACGTATCATAAACACTAACTCATTTGTATTTCTTAGATATTAAATTTTGTAGAAGGTTGCGTCTAAAAAACTATCTTTGCCCTTATCTTGAAATTGTCACATAACATATTAGATATTAATTCAGATAATTTTACTGAAAAAGCGTTGGATACATTTAAGTATCAAGCACAAAATAATCCGGTTTATGCGGAATATATAAAGCGTATTGGATGTAATCCTAATACCGTAAACACCCTTGATCGCATACCATTTCTTCCTATTAATTTTTTTAAAACACACTCTATAATTACAGCAGGTCTACAGACCGAAAAGGTGTTTCTTAGTAGTGGTACTACATCTCAAACACACAGTAAGCATTGTGTTGCGAATCTATCGCTATACCAGGAAAGTTTTCGCGCAAGTTTCCGTTTTTTTTTCGGCCCTGTTTCTGATTATACGATTTTGGCTCTATTGCCCTCTTATGTGGAACAGGGGAATTCTTCTTTGGTATATATGGTTTCAGATTTAATCAATCAGTCGCAGAAAGAAGCTAGTGGTTTTTATTTGGATGATTATAAATTAGTAGCCGATACACTAATCCAACTTGATAAATCCGGAGAAAAAACCTTGCTGATAGGGGTTAGTTATGCGCTGTTAGATTTGATTGAATTTAGGAATTTTACCTTAAAAAATACGATTATAATGGAAACCGGAGGTATGAAAGGAAGGCGTAAAGAATTGATAAAAAGCGAGTTGCATTCTCGGTTAAAAAAAGGGTTTGGAGTGTCTAAAATTTACTCCGAATACGGTATGACCGAATTGTTAAGTCAGGCCTATTCCTTGGGAGGAGAGCATTTTTACACACCTCCTTGGATGAAAATCCTAATTAGAGAGATTGAAGATCCTTTTACTTTATTGCCCACAGGTAAAAGTGGAGGAATTAATGTAATTGATTTAGCTAACCGGTATTCATGCTCTTTTATTGAAACACAGGATTTAGGAAGGAAGTTTCCGGATGGCACCTTTGAAGTTCTAGGGCGTTATGATCATTCCGATATAAGAGGTTGTAATTTAATGGTTTAGTTTTTTTCACAAAATTTTCACAGTAATAAAGTGTATCTTGCCCTTTCAAACTAAAAACGAATTCTATATGATACGTTACTTTATAATAGTGATGGTAGCGATTTTCTTTACGCAATGCGCCTCATTACAAGCTCAAAAAAATGAAACCGAAAAATGGCCGAATAATTATTGGCAACAGCATGTAGCATATACGATGGATATAGACATGAATGTTGAAACCTATCAATACAACGGTAATCAAAAACTGATTTATACCAATAACTCACCGGATAGTATCAATAAGGTTTTTTATCATTTGTATTTTAATGCTTTTCAACCCAATTCAGAAATGGATGCTCGTTTGCAAACCGTACCAGATCCAGACAAACGTATGGTTACCGTTGATGGAACAAAAGAACATCCGGTTTACAAGAGTAGAATAACACCACTTAAAGAGGATGAAGTAGGTTTTATAAAAATAAAATCCTTACAACAAGAGGGCACTCCTATTGATTATGTTGTTGAGGGAACTGTTATGGAAGTAACTTTGGCAAAACCTATTTATCCGGGAGAAAAGACAGAGTTAGAGATGTCTTTTATCGGTCAAGTACCTGTTCAAATACGTAGAAGCGGTAGAAATAACAAAGGGGGTGTTGCACTCTCTATGACACAGTGGTATCCTAAAATGGCCGAATATGATATCGAAGGCTGGCATGCGGATCCCTATATTGGAAGGGAGTTTTATGGCGTTTGGGGCGATTTTGATGTTACTATTCATATTGACAAGAACTATATATTAGGTGGCACAGGCTATCTTCAAAATCCGCAAGAAGTAGGTTTTGGTTACGAAGATAAAAACATCCCTTTAAAACCGAATAAGGGGACAAAAAATACTTGGCATTTTGTTGCGCCTAATGTGCATGATTTTACTTGGGTCGCCGATCCGGATTTTATCCATGATATCAAACAAGTACCTAATGGTGCTCGTTTGCATTTTCTGTATAAAAACAATCCTGATATTCAAAAAGTATGGCGAAAAATGGAACCTATTGCTGTTAAAACTATGGCATTCTACAATGATTATATAGGCCCATATCCTTATAAACAATATTCTATTATTCAAGGTGGAGATGGTGGAATGGAATACGGTATGTGTACCTTAATAACCGGAGCACGAAACTTTGAGAGTTTAGTGGGGACTATGATGCATGAAATGGGTCATGCTTGGTTTCAATTTGCACTGGCCACTAACGAGAGCAAACACCCTTGGATGGATGAAGGTTTTACGAGTTTTGTGGAAGCGGTTGCTTCGGATAAGATCATGAAGAATAAGAAAGATTTTATTTTTGATATGCCTTATAAGTATTATTATTATATGGTAAGTACTGGTAAAGAAGAACCATTAACCACCCACTCAGACCACTATGCTACTAATATGTCTTATGGTATTAATGCTTATGATAAAGGAAGTGTATTTTTAGCGCAATTAGGTTATATAATAGGTTGGGAGAATTTAGAAAAAACACTAAAAGCATATTATAATAAATGGTCTGGTAAACACCCTTCTCCAAACGATTTTAAACGTGTTGCAGAGCAAGTTTCCGGATTGTCTTTAGATTGGTATGTAAACGAATTTGTGGAGACCACTCATTTTGTTGATTATGCTGTAAACGAGGTGAAAGCCAATAGCATAACTTTAGAACGTATTGGTGCTATGCCTATGCCCATTGAGGTTTCTGTAACCTATACCGATAATACAACGGAACTTTTTTATATTCCTTTGAATGTAATGAGAGGAGAAAAATCTATTAGCGGAACACAGTTACCCGATTGGGATTGGGGGCATACAACCTACACTTTTACGACTCCTAAACCTGTAAAAGAAGTATATATTGACCCATCACTTTTGATGGCAGACGTAAATAGGCAGAACAATAGTTGGAAGAAATAATCTATTTTTTAAATAGCATAGCAAAAAGTGATTTCTTTTTTTTAGACTTCTTTATTGAAGACTTTGGGTGAGGTACTTGTGGTAAATCATTGGAATTGACAACAAGACTTTCTGTATATTCTTCAAGCGACATACCTTTTTCTTCTAAAAAACCTTCAAAAAAAGTTTTTGCAATGTCTAAACCGGTATGTTCTTCAATTTTAAGAATTTTTTTATAGAGGTTATCAATTTCCGGAATAGCAATTCTCGGGGCTGCTATACGTTTTGTTGTTATAGATACCAACCTCCCGTCTTTTTCTGTTTGATATTCAAAATCAGATAAAAACCAATAATAGCGACCGTCCTTAACGTGATCTTTTAATATAAGATGAATGTTTTCTTTGTTTTTTGCCGTTTCTTCGAGTAGGTTAAGAATTGTTTTAGGGGTATCTTTATGTAAATAATCTTGGATGTTATTGCCTACTACTTCATGTACTTCGTATCCTGAAATTTCACTAAAAAAATCGTTAATATAATCAATAGTTCCATCTGGATGATATTTACACATCATCACTTTATCCATATCCAATTTTACTTCACGATTAATAGGGATAAAATTTAAATCTTCCATACATTAAAGAAAAAAAGTATAATTTGAGAACAAAAATACTTTATTTTCAATAAGTTCCTAATTATTTGTGCAAAATAGTTTGTTATAAACGCATTGACAACAAGAAAACTTGTAGTAAGAAAACTTAACGTGAAGTGTATATTAGAAATAAGAGAACTTTGCCTTATCCAAACATGCGTTTAAAAATTCCTCCTTTTTTTTCTTTTACCGCATTTTGTCCGGTAAACCCAAAATAAGTAGAAAGTACAGATGCATTGGTTTCTAAAATAGAAAGAATAAAAGTATCATAATCAACCCCTTTTTCTTCTAATAACCCTAAAAAATACTTTTCTGCGATATCGGGTCCTTGTCTTTCCTCAATAGCTCTGAGGGTTTTATATAATTTTTCTATTTGAAAAACAGCATTACTTGGAGCCGCTTTTCTACGTGCATAATGAGAGATGATATTACCTTCATCATCATATTTAGTATCAAAGCTGGTAAGCACCCAATAATAACGTCCATCTTTGGCCAGATTTTTTACTAAGGCGTAAATATTTTCTCCTTTGTGAAGTCGTTCCCACATGAGTCTAAAAATGACCTTAGGCATATCCGGATGGCGAATCACATTATGGGGTTGTCCCATTAATTCGTATTCTTCATAACCCGATATTTCCATAAAATAATCATTGGCATACTCAATGATGCCTTTAGGATCGGTTTTGGACATAATAATCTTAGACGCGTCTAATTTTATTTCTCGGTCTAAGGGTGTAGGGTGGACTAATTTATTCATGTAACGAATATTTTTGGGTGAACAAATTAGGGGAAAAAGGATGAACAAATATACAAAAAAAATATTGTGTAATCTATTATTTAAACAAACGACTCATAAAGCCTCTTTTTGGACTTTTGTTGGTTTTATAGTTTTTTGTAGCTATCGGACCAAAATAGGAGTCCATTACAGCAGTATCAATATTTAGTAAATTAAGAATAAAAGCATCGTAGGTAACCTGTTTTTCTTCAAGTAATCCCATTAAATATTTTTCTGAGGTTTCTAAACCTTGTCTTCTTTCAATAGCACGTAGCGTTTTATATAATTTATCAATACTATAAATAGCATTTTTGGGAGCCGCTTTTCTTCTAGCGTAATGGGAAATGATAATTCCCTCTTCGTCATATTTAGTTTCAAAATTGGTTAACACCCAATAGTAACGGCCATCTTTGGCTAAATTTTTTACAAAAGCGTGGATATTTTCTCCTTTATTTAAACGATCCCACATTAGTTTAAAAATAACCTGAGGCATGTCGGGGTGTCTAATGATATTATGGGGTTGTCCCATTAACTCATATTCTTCATAACCACTTATTTCCATAAAATAATCATTGGCATACTCAATAATGCCACGAGCATCTGTTTTAGACATGATACTCTTAGAAGGATCTAGATTTATTTCTTTGTCAATAGGCGCTGGTCTATTTGTTGATTTACTGTTTTTTGGGAAGGTAGTTATTTGGTTGTGGTTTAAAATAGATTCTATACTAGTTTTCGATGTTTCTTCAAGTTTTGGGTGTATGTTAGTATACATATTTAATTCTTCTTTTTTGGGTTATTAAACTAAATATGGGGATAAAAAGTTTGCAAATGTAACAGTTTATCGTAATTTAAAATGTAACATATATCACACAATTAATAGGCGCGTGAATTGTTGCCTTGGTAGTAGTTAATAAAAGCTTCGTTTACGACCCGATTGCCCCCTGGGGTAGGGTAATTGCCGGTAAAATACCAATCACCTTTATGCATAGGAATAGCCTCATGAAGTTGTTCAATATGTTGAAAAATAATGTGTATTTCTGAATTTATGGAGTCATCAGCTAAAAGTTTGGCAATTTTTTGATTAATTTGTTCCGTAGAAAATGGAGCATAAATATCTTTTACCACATTGACCATTTCATGATCTTCTTTTTCGACTTCTTCCAGACATCGATTATATACGTCTATGATCGTCGTAACCATATTCATTTCTTTAAGCAAGGCAATGGCAGCTTTAAAAGCAATAAAATCGCCCAGTTTTGCCATGTCAATACCATAGCAATCCGGGTAGCGTATTTGTGGGGCAGAAGAGACGACTACAATTCGTTTGGGATGCAATCGGTTTACTATTTTTAAGATACTTTTTTTAAGCGTAGTACCTCTTACAATACTATCATCTATAATGACAAGGTTATCACTTTCTTTAACCACTCCATAGGTAACATCATATACATGAGCTACTAAATCATCTCTATTTTCATCATCGGTAATAAAAGTTCGAAGTTTGGCATCTTTAATGGCTAATTTCTCAATTCGGGGCTTTTGAGAGAGGATTTTTTGTACTTTTTCGGCTGTTAGCTGTTTTTTACCTTCTAATATTTTAGTTAGTTTTTGTTGGTTTAGATAATCTTCTGCCGCTTCTCTCATTCCAAAAAAAGCCGTTTCAGCTGTATTTGGGATATAAGAAAAAACGGAATTTTCCATATCAAAATCAATAGCTTTTACTACTTGTGGAAATACTAATTTGCCTAATTTCTTACGTTCTTGATATATCTGTGCATCACTACCTCGGGAAAAATAAATCCGTTCGAAAGAACAGGCTTTTTTTTCTTTGGGTTCTAAAACTTGTTCGACATAGATTTTTCCTTCTTTTTTCAAAATGATGGCTTCACCGTTTTCCAGTTCTTTTATTTGTTGAATAGGGGCATCAAAAACTGTTTGTAATGCTGGTCGTTCCGAGGCAATGGCCACTACTTCGTCATCTTGATAATAAAATGCAGGTCTAATGCCGTTTGGGTCTCTTAACACAAAGGCATCTCCATGACCAAATAGCCCGGCCATCACATAACCACCATCCCATTTTTTAGCTGATTTTTGTATGATATGGGCAATATTAAGGTGCTTGCTTATTAGAGCGGAAACTTCTAATTTAGAGATTTGTTCTTTTTTATATTTTTGGTATAAGTGTTCTACTTCTTTATCAAGAAAATGACCGATTTTTTCCATTACGGTAACGGTATCGGTATTTTCTTTTGGGTGTTGTCCAATATTGATTAAATCTTGTAATAACTGGTTAGAGTTGGTCATATTAAAGTTACCCGCCATTATAAGACTTCGGTGTTTCCAATTACTGGGGCGTATGAATGGATGGACATTTTCGATACTGTTACCGCCAAAGGTTCCATATCGAACATGACCTAAAAAGAGTTCTCCTATATAGGGCATGTTCTTTTTTTGCCAAAAAACATCATTCTTTTTCTCCGGGAATTCTTTAAAAATATCTCGAATTCGGGTGTTTATATGGTTAAAAATATCCTGTATAGGTTGTGCTTTATTAGACCGTTTTCGACTGATATATCTTGTACCGGGGTCGGTATCAAATTTAATACTGGCAATTCCGGCACCATCTTGTCCTCTATTGTGTTGTTTTTCTAAGAGCAGATACAATTTATTGAGCCCCCAAAAAGCCGTTCCATATTTTTCTTGATAATACGATAGGGGTTGTAACAGCCTTACTAAGGCAATACCACATTCGTGTTTAATAGGATCGCTCATTGGCCCTTACCTTAGTGGTTATTTGTGGAGTTCAATATCAAATTGAGTCAATTGTTTAAACTCTTGTAATCGGTTTTGAACTTCTTCTTCTGTTAGATCAATCATACGTTCAGTTCCAAATTTTTCAACACAAAATGACGCGAGGTTAGATCCGGCAATAATGCCTCTTTTCATATTATCAAATGAGATGTCGTGTGTACTGGCTATGTAGCCTATAAAACCTCCGGCAAAAGTATCTCCGGC
>JANTFW010000023.1 GCA_024763245.1 Flavobacteriaceae bacterium
ATATTTCCACATCCAGCGTGTGGATAAGGCTATGGGATTACCGTTGGTACCGTTTAAGGCAGTGGTAAAATCCACTTGTGTTGGACTCCATTGGTTGGGTGTACTACCATCTTTTAGCACAGTACTTACATTATACACCGTGCCCGCATCATTTTGAACCGGGGCACACCAATAATTATAGCGATACGCATTCTGTGCGCCATCCTGATCTTTTAATAAATGGCCGCCTCCTGAATTAGCAGAAACTCCTGTATGTGTTTGTACTAACTGCGCTTCACCCATTAATCGTAACTTACCACTTGTTAGGGTAACTCCATTTGTTACTTCCAGATTATAGCCATCTGCAACGGCCAAACCTTGAACACCGGCGTTCGTATTATTTACAGTTAAATTATAAAATTGAGCCGCATTAGCCGTTCCGTTTAAATTTTGAGTAGCCACCGTAGTTCCATCAAAATAGGTAGTTCCGGATGCGGATGTAACCGTACCGTTGTTGGTGAAATCGCCTATTACATGTAAATCTCCATCATTGTCATGAGTCCCGTCATTAGTATAATTATTTGCAAAATACACCGTGGTTCCGGTTTTTATTTTTAACGTACCTTTATTGACAATCTGTGCATGTGCAAAAGCAAAACTTAGGAGTACAAGACCGGAAAAAAGTAAAGGCTTCTTCATAATAAGTTAGTTTTCAGTAATTTCTTAACTACAAATATAATTTTTTTTTACATATACCTATTTCTTTTAGGCCAAAAAAATAAAAAAAGACTAAAGTTTAAAGTTTGTACCTTTGAAAAATCTACATGAATTGGAAACAATTAGAATATTATGACACAAAAAAGACTTTTCCTTGTCGATGCGTACGCTCTAATTTTTAGGGGTTATTATGCGTTTATAAAAAACCCTAGAATTAATTCAAAAGGGATGGACACTTCTGCTATTTTAGGCTTTATGAATTCTTTGTTAGATGTCATACGACGGGAAAAACCCAATCATTTGGCTGTTGCCTTTGATAAAGGAGGATCCGTGGCTCGTAACGAAGCCTTTTCTGAATACAAATCAAACCGACAAGAAACACCCGAAGCTATTCGTATTGCTGTACCTTATATTCACAAGCTCTTAGAGGCTATGCATATTCCCATTATAGAAAAAGAAGGTTTTGAAGCCGATGATTTAATAGGAACTCTCTCTAAACAAGCCGAGAAAGAGGGGTATCAAACTTTTATGGTTACGCCCGATAAAGATTTTGCACAATTGGTTTCCAAAAATATTTTTATGTATAAACCTTCTCGTATGGGAAATGGTATAGAAATATGGGGAATTCCCGAAGTTCAAGATAAATTTGAGGTAGAAAGACCAGAACAGGTTATCGATTTTTTGGGTATGATGGGGGATGCAGTTGATAATATACCCGGTTTGCCGGGAGTAGGCGAAAAAACAGCTAAAAAGTTCATCAAACAATACGGTAGTATGGAAAATCTCTTAGCCAATACCGCTGATTTAAAAGGAAAAATGCGAGAAAAGGTAGAAGCTAATGCACAGCTGGGATTGCTATCTAAACAACTGGCAACCATCATGCTAGATTGTCCGGTGCAGTTTGATGAAAAATCTTATGAGCTTTCTCAACCCAACTTTGATAAAGTACAAGAACTCTTAAACGAACTGGAGTTTAGACGAATGAAAGAAACTTTTCTACGTATTTTTAATCAAAACCCGGCTACACCGGAAAAAAAGGCTAAAGATGATACGCCTAAAACAAAACCATCTAAAGGATCTCCATCTATTCAATTGGATTTATTCGCAACACCTGAGGTCGAAAGTACTCCGTCGAGTACCGGATTTAAAACACTGGAAAGCACACCCCATTTTTACCAACACGTAGATACAGAGTTGGGTAGAAAATTACTACTCGAAAAGCTGCTAAAACAAAAGTCCGTGTGCTTTGATACAGAAACCACTAGTTTAAATACCTTTGAAGCACAACTTGTCGGTATTGCATTTTCATATGAAAAAGGGAAAGGCTATTATGTATCATTTCCGGAGGATCCCATAAAAACCCAAGAAATAATAGCTTCTTTTCGTCCCTTTTTTGAATCGGAATCTATAGAAAAAATAGGTCAAAATATTAAATATGATTTAAAAGTATTATCCAATTATGCAATTCCGGTAAAAGGGAAACTTTTTGATACCATGATTGCACATTACCTCTTGAAACCCGATATGCGTCACAATATGAATGTGTTGGCAGAAACCTATCTGCAATACCAAGCTATGCCTATTGAAGCACTAATTGGTAAAAAAGGGAAAAATCAAGGCTCTATGCGTAATGTTGCTATTGAAAAACAAACAGAATACGCCGTAGAAGATGCTGATATTACCTTTCAATTAAAGCAAGTATTTGAACCGGAATTACACAAGAACCATTTGTGGGATTTGTTTCAAAATATAGAAATGCCCTTGCTTCGAGTTTTAATAAGTATGGAACTTGAGGGAATTCGTCTTGATACGGCATTTTTACACAGTTTAACCAAAGCCCTAAATGAAGATATAATCCGATTGGAAAAATCGGTTTTTGAGCAGGCCGGAAAATCATTTAACTTAGCCTCTCCCAAACAATTAGGCGAGGTGTTGTTTGATGATTTAAAACTGGTTAGTAAACCTAAAAAAACCAAAACAGGCCAATATGCTACAGGCGAAGAAATTTTATCAAAATTATCTAAAGAACATGAAATTGTAGCCGATATTTTACAATGGCGTGGTCTGATAAAACTCAAAAATACTTACGTAGATGCCTTACCTAAAGAAGTTAACCCAAAGACTAAGCGCATACACACTACTTTTTCGCAAGCCGTGGCTTCCACCGGTCGCTTAAGTTCTACTAATCCTAACTTACAGAATATTCCTATTAGAACAGAACGTGGGAGACAAGTACGTAAAGCCTTTATAGCACGAGATGATCACTATACCTTAGTAGCTGCCGATTATTCACAAATAGAGCTACGTATAATAGCCGAGTTAAGTGGTGATCCGGTAATGAAAGCATCTTTTTTACACGGAGAAGATATTCATAAAGCAACTGCTGCCAAAGTATTTAAAATCCCTATCGACGAAGTAACTCGTACCCAAAGAAGTCATGCTAAAACAGTTAATTTTGGCATTATTTACGGTGTGTCTGCCTTTGGATTAAGCCAACAAACCAACCTGTCGAGAAAAGAAGCAAAAGCTTTAATTGACGCCTATTACGAAACTTATCCTACCTTAAAAAAATATATTAGTGATCAAATAGAAAAAGCAAGAGATAAAGGCTATGTAGAAACTATTCTGGGAAGGCGCCGTTATTTAAAAAATATTAACTCTCAAAATGCTATTGTTCGATCAGGTGATGAACGCAATGCTGTTAATGCTCCTATACAAGGAAGTGCCGCCGATATTATTAAAATAGCAATGATTGACATTCAGAAAATTTTAGAGGAAGAAAAATACCAATCTAAAATGCTGTTACAGGTACACGATGAATTGGTTTTTGATATTCATAAAGATGAGTTGGCCGTATTACAACCAATTATCAAAAATACTATGGAAAAAGCCTATACCTTATCCATACCCCTTTTGGTTGATATCGGGGTCGGAAACAATTGGCTTGAAGCCCATTGATGTTTTGATATTAATCTGAATAAAATAGGGTTTATTTGGGATAGCTTCCTAATAAACCCTATTCTTCATAATCTATATTTAATACGCTTTATTTGACAACCTCAATCCAGCCTCCTTTAGAGCGGACTAGATAATCGTTGTCATACATTGCCTCTGCTTGAACCCCATAACGGTAATATCTACCGAGATACGAAGCATTGAGTTGTACCACAAATGTTTTAGTGACTCCCCTCGGTAAATTAAAATAAAAGTAAACCCTGTCATCTCTAATATCCGTATAATCTGCTTTAGTTGCTCCAGCATTATAGTCGGTAAAACTAGTATTGATAATTTCCCAACCACTTGGAAAAATTTCGGTTAAGGCCACATTTTCAACATAGTTTCTTGACGTATTAGTTACCCTTACACTGGCTGTAAAATCAGTTCCTTGAGCTAATTTACTAACATCAATACTATTACCTTGAGCATCTAAATATTGTACATTAATATTCAAATTTCGTTTTACCGCTACCTCATTACCCAAGGGTAGTTTTCCGGTATTTAACACTCGTACAAAAACAATATTATCTTGATGGTTCGTGAGTTGCATACTGTTTGCTCCATCGTGACTATCTAAACCTCTTTCAGCTACAGATTTTGAAGTTTTTACGTGATCTTTAGTCCCATTAATTTCAAACGAAACATCCATAGATTTTCCACCACCTTTTTGAAGCATTTTCGCCATAGATAATAATGAAATAGCCGTAGTTTGCGTACTCATCCAGGCATCAGAAGATAGGGTTTTGGCAATACTTTTTGCCATATCTACATAATCTTTATTATCTAATAATAACATGGTTTCCATAGCCATAGCACGGTTTCTATTTATATCGCCATAGGTATAATAATCATATTTATAGGGGATAAAATCTATATTAGCTGTATTTGCAATTTTACGGGCGGCTTCTTTTTGCCCGGCTAATGCATAAGCAGCAGCTAAACGCCATTTTCCATCGTTTGAAAGTTCCTTAAACTCCCTTAATCTATTCATAGAAGCTAAATCCGGGTGCCCTGCCAATGCCAATGTGTACAATCGATAAGCCTGCGCCAAATCTGTGTTATAGGATCTGTACGAGGGTCTCCAACTTCGAGCTGCTTGTTTTTGATAACGTAACCAATTTGACATAAAACTCAAGGGCAGTACAAAGCCTTTTTTCTCGGCTTCTATCATAAAATGACCGGCATAACTCGTTCCCCAATCATCGGCTGTTCGATTGCCTCTCCAATAACCAAGACCTCCGTCCGGGGTTTGAAATAAACCTAAACTCTTAATCCCTTCTTTGATGTTTTCTTGTATTTTTTGTTTGCGTTGTGCTGTTAAATCAAAGATTTCTGGAAGGTATAACTGTGGAAAAACACTGGAAGTTGTCTGTTCAACACATCCGTGTGGATATTGAATCAAGTATTGTAATCTACGGTTAAAATCTATCGCCGGAAGGGTAGAAAACTCAATCTGTGCATTATTACTTCCGGAAACACCAAAGGTTTTAAAATCAATGTTTTGAGTGGCTTTTGGCTGTAATTCAATAGCTGTAAATTGGCTGGTTACCGGATTAGGGTTAATAACATCAAAGTCTATTTTATAGGAGGCTTTTTCACCATTTCCTTTTGCTATTATTTCAATGGTATTAATTCCTTTTGCTTGGCTAACATCTAAATCGAAATAGAGCATTTTTTCATCGGGTTTATCAAAATGTAAGGCTTTAGTGTGCTTGCCATTTACAGTAAGCCCTTTGCTTGTTTTTAGTGTTACATCAACGTCTTTTACCTTTTTTTCCATAGCAAAAACAGTTACCGGTAAGCTTACTTTTTCTCCCGGACTCAATTTTCGGGGTAAGGTAGCTAAAAGCATAAGCGGCTTGCGTACCGGTGTGGTTTTATCGGTACTACCATAAGCTTCCTTAGCATTATCTCCGGCAATGAGCATTGTACGTACTGAACCGATATAATTAGGCATGTGTATTTTGTGTTTTGCCGATTTTCCTTTATTAAGCTTAAAAGGCCCTAAATAGGTAACTACCGGCTTAAACCTATTGGCTTTCTTGCCTTTTTTAGAAGCGGCTTCTTCATCACCTCCGATAGCAAATACTTGATCAATTGTACCACCATAAGCCCCTATTACATCGTCAAAAATGTCCCAAGTGGTAACCCCAAGTGCTTGCCTTTGATAAAATTCATCCCAAATATTGGGTGTTTTAAAGCGTGTAATATCTAACAGTCCCTCATCAACAACGGCCAAAGTATAAGTCATTGGTTTACCTTCTTTTTCGGAAACCTTAACGGTAAAATCCTGTTCCGGTTGCAACACGTCGGGCATATCGATTACCGGAGCTAATCGAGTTGCCGGATCTTCAACCATTATAGGTATTATGCCATATAAGCGTAAAGGCAAATCATTGGCCGTTAAGGCATGAGGTTGTAAAAGTGAAATGTTAATATACACATTAGGTGCCATATCAGCCGTTATAGGAAGTGCTACTTTGGTTTCCCCTTTTGTAGTTTTTACCCAACGTTGATCTATTACTTCACTTCCATTTTCCATACTAATTAGCGCTCTTCCTTCTGAGCCTGAAGGGAAGGTTAAATGAGCGGTTTCGCCTACATTATATTTATCTTTATCTGTGGAGAAAAGCAGCATATTAGCTGATTGTCCGTTGGAACCTTCAGGACTTTTCCACCAATCTTTGTAGAAATAAACTATTTTTCCGGTAGCATGTCCACTGGCAGGATCATACACGCGTATTAAATATCGGCCTCCTCTTTCGTTGGGAATGTTTAGATTAAAAGAGGCTTTTCCTTGTGCGTTAGTAGCCAGGGTTTTATCATATACTTTTTCGTGGTATTCGCTACTGGTATAACTAGCAATATTGTCGTAGGATGAACTCCACCACCAACGCCATCTTATTTTATAAACACGAACTTGTAAGCGATTGCGTTTAACAGGTTTGCCATCTGCTGTAAGAGTAACCACATCAAAATTTGTATTTTCGTCTGTAAAATAAGAACCATAGGATTTAGGTTTGGGTGCTTGTAAACCTACAAAAGAATTATAGGGTGCAACTTTTTTGGTAAATACATCCATAGAAAAATCACCTCCATTTTCGAAAGCACGGGTAAAAAATGTAGCTTTTAACATACCCGGAGCACTCCCCGTATTAGGGAATTTCTTATCGATAGAGGCTTTTCCCTCACTAGAAACCTTGCCCTCGAATAGGGTTGTTTCATCAGAATCAAAAGTACGTGTAGGATCTTGAAAAACATAATTTGGGTACTCTGCAAAAGCAGTGTTTGCACTACGCAATTTCATTTGTATTGTTGCCTTGACATTTTTTGCCGGTGCGCCGTGCAGCCAATTAACACTTAAATCTGTTTTAAGACCCTGAGAAGATTTGATTACTTCTTCGTCGCCAAAGTCTAATTTAATCTTTAATCTATTGGGTTTTACCGTAGCAATCTTAATGGTTTTCGTAAATCGAACAGAACCAACACTTACTGTTGCCATCCAATTACCCGTTGGTGCATCTGCATCTGTTGGAACCAAAAATGAGTGAAATCTATCCGTGGCATGAGCGCTTAATTGTTTGTTGACCAATTGCCCGCGGGCATCTCGTAATTCAAATTTTATGGGATGTCCTTTAGGTAAAGGATTAGCCTTATCGTTTAACACAAAGGTTAAATGAAGGGTGTCTCCCGGTCTCCAAACGCCCCGTTCACCATAAAGATATCCTTTTAGCCCTTTTTGAAGTTTTTTTCCGGAAACATTAAATTTACTTAATGATAGGGAGTTTCCATCATTTAATTTAATATATGTTTTACTAGCACCTTGTGATACAATAGCAAAATAAGCATTCTTATCCGATTTATATTGTGCCAAACCTTCTTTATTGGTTTTTAAACTTGCTATTTCTTGTTGTTGATAATTGTAAAGGCTAATCTTGGCATTAGCAATAGGTGTTGTGGTTAAAATATTGGTAACCGCAAAATGATAACTCTGATTATTCCCCTTTTTAACGATTACTCCCAGATTAGAAGCTAATATATTAGAAGCAACCACTCTATCTTCATTGTAATAGGCAGGATGACACGGATTTTCACGTTCTCTCCAATTGTAGGTATATCGCTTGTAACTATAAATAAGATTGTCCCAATATTGTTCTTCTCTGATCTCCTCATCGGCATCGGCTTGTGCAGTATATTGATCGTAATCTTCCTCATAATAGTCATCCTCATAATACTCTTCATCATCGTATTCATCATTATTTTTCTTTGTTTTATCCGCACCACAATCATATAGTGCATCCTTGATGGTAAAACTTATTTCTACACGATAAATAGCGCCCGGATCTGCCTTGATAAGCTTCGATAAATCAATTGCATAGGCTTTCCACCTACCTGTATTTTGAGCGGCATCATCGATTAAGGTTATTTTTTTCTTGGCAACACTTCGACCAACTTGACGAATACGACGTTGATTGCCTCCATTTAATTGGTTTTCTTGTAAAAACTGCAATACATTATCTTCGAATATCTTAATAACACGAACCTTAACCGATTTGAGATTAACGGCTTCAAAATTGAAGGTCAAATCGCTGGAGTTGGGTAAAATTACACCTTGATTTAGGAGGCGTACTGCCGGTTTGATTTGAGCAAAAGCAACCTTTTCAGAATACTTCTTTTTTAAAGTATAGCCATCGACACTTTTAATCCCTGTAAAAATTTCGGTCTCTACATTTCCCACTAATCTTTTAGAAGTATATACCTTTAAGACATTTCCCTTCACGGCATAACGTAGTTTCCCTGCATTTTTTAAAGAAACAAGTCCTTTAAAATTTTGTTGTTTTTTAATAGGATCGGAAAAATTAATCTCTAAATATTGTGATGGCGATTGTATTACCCTAACACCTACTATCGAAAAATTATTTTTTCCGGGAATCAACACTGTATTTTCTCCCCGGTTATTGATACTTAAATCTGTTCCGTCCCATTTGACCTTAATCTCACTATCATTTTCTTTGCGTGAAATACTATCTATGGTAAATTGAAATTCATTATTAGTAAGGCTTTCCCACTTTACCGGGAGACTATTACCGGATTGTGTAGCAGAAACCAGCGTTTTACATTGATCAATACTCAACACATCTGCAGATTTTAGCAAGCCTTCTAAATATTGCCAGTCTCGATTATACGACTGTAGATTACGAGTCGTTACCACAAAATTTGGGGTAATGGTTTTAAACTGAAACTGATATTTTTTGAATTCGCTTGCAACATTAGCAAACAGTTTATTCAAGGCTACTTTTACAGTATATTCTGTATCCGGTTCCAATGAATTTTCGGGAATAAATTCAATATGACGCGCATCTCTAAGGTAGGCCTTTCCTTTTATTTTTGGAGAAATCGTAAAAATACCATCACCCAGCTCTTTGGCTTCCTTAAATTTGTCGAAATCCTTAGCAAAAGTAATTTGAACCGATTCTTTAACCGAGATTACCCCTGCTGTTGTTTGATAGATATATTCTTTAAATTTAAAAAGGTTATCGTTGTTTTGAGATGATTTATCTTTACAAGTGATAAAACTGAGGCTGATAAAAAGGAAAAAAATTAGTTTTTTCATAGGAAAGGCTGGATTACTTTAATTAATTTTCTGAATCTAACAAAGTTACTAAAAAAACCCTTGCTATCTAAACGATAACAAGGGTTTTAATTAAGTTATAAAGGTATGGATTAGTTTCCTGTAACTTTTACATTATCTACCTGAAAAGTGGTGGTTACACCACCGTCTCCGCCTAAATATTTGAAGGCAACATATACATCACCATCTAGACAAGAAATATCAACAGATCCGGAACTGGTAAAACTAGACTGATAACCACTTGAAGGACCGTTAGCAATTTCGGCATCAACCATCATCCATTCTGCAGTAGACACATCTCCTGTAAAATCAGTAGACACAAAAACACTTAACGCAGCCCCATTATTATATCCTGTTTTAGTTTCAAAAGTCAATTCTTCATCTGTAGAACTGTCTAAATTAATTGCCGGAGTAACCAACCAAACTTCTAATGGCGCTTCACCACTATTATAAGCACTACACTGCATATAATGTGCACCGCTATAGCTTCTTACCTGGAATAGATTATTACCCCCATTTACATTGGTATTTGTCCATCCCGGTAATGCTGTTGTATAATTGGCATACGACTCAAAATCTTCATCAAAAACTACATTAGATCCTCCTATAGGGTTAGGGTTGTTACAGTCTAATAATACAGGGTCGCAACGATCTCCCGTAAAACTAAAATCATCAGGGCTTGAGACTCTCAATACATAAAAATTATCACCATAATCCCGCGCTAACACTCCTTTTACGCTACCCTGACCTTGTGGTAAGGTGTCATCTTTAAAACTGGCAAAGGTACTGGTTTCAAGACGTATTTGAGAGTTATCATCACAACTGGTTATCATACGATGCGAATCGTAATTATCGTAAGGGTCTACAAAGGTACTGCTGTTTTCGGGGTTTGTAATATCGATTAAACTCAAATCAAACTGCATATTATCAAATTCTACCAACATTCCTAAATAGGTGTCATCTACTTCACTAGGTGATGCAATAGTTACCGGAGTTACGGCAACGGCATCACAGTTACGGAGGATGTTTTCTTTAGCTCTATTTTCACGCATATCATCGACTTGATTGTTAATCATTTCGCCCAATACCATTTCGCCTCTATTTTTGTTCAGGGCTAGATCGTGAAGATACACATATACTTTACGACCCAAATCGTATTTCGTATAAAGACTTCTAAAATCAACAGCTAGTTTTATAGATTTAGTGGGGTTAACAGGGTCATTTTGAAGGTATAATTCTTTGTAAAAATTTCCTGTTTTATCATCAGAAACTACATAACCAACGATATAATTATCATAATCGCTATCAAATTCAATAGGGTTTTCTGTTTCGTTATATTCTACAATGTTATCACCATCGGTATCATTTTCGGCAATCCATTGGTTTAAAATGGTCTCCATACTAACTTCTTGTCCGGTTAGTGTGGGTTCTTCACAATTAATTTGAGGTGTAGCATAGTCCGTATCTTCTACACAAGAAGTGAGTGTAAGGGCTACAAGAAGTACACTCATTAGGTTAAAAATTATTTTTTTCATTTTAAATTGTTTTATAGTGTTAGTGTTTTTTAGAATCGTACATAAAAATTAATATAGTAAGAGGTTGCTCTACCATACCAATATTTGTTACCAAATAATGGCTGATCTAAATTTTGATCTGTAGATAATTCTTCAAAGTTTGCTTTACGAGATTGCTCGAAGCCTCCTGTTTTAAATTGCTCTCCCAATAGGTTATTAACACTGGCAAAGAAACCTATATATTTATCTTTTATTTTCCAAGATTTTCCACCTACTAGATTTACTAAAAAGATATCATCAAATTTTTCTTGTGATAAGTAATTATCCACTTCTTCTTGTGATAAATCGTTAAAAGGAACCGGATTACCAAAAGAATCGGTATAAAAATTATCCGTTCTTAAAATAGGTGAAATACTGATATAATTATGGGATAAGAGGTTTGCATTGGCGCTTACCCACCAATATTTAGGGTCACGATAAGAGAAACCCAAAGAATAACCCTGTTGTGGCGTTCCGGATTGTTTGTAATTTTTTAAATAGGCTGTTCCTAAATAGGTGGCTGAAAACTGATCGGAACCTATATACAAATCCGGATTGTTATCATATGTATATTGACCTAAGGAAGCAACACCCGTTAAGCTAACTGTTGGGGTTACTTGTACTTCGGCTCCAAATTCAGCACCTAAATTCTTTTTGGATATCCCTGTTAAAGAACTATTTAAAAAGAAAGAATCTCCGGTTACTTCATCCGGTAAATCAAAGCCGGCAATATTGATTCCCTGTGCGTAGAAGAAAGATACTTCATTAAGATCACTAAAAGTCGTATAATAACCCGTTAATCTTGCTTTTATACCTGGTGCTCTATATCTATAACTAGCATCTACAGAAATAATCTTTTCGGAAGTAATGTTATGAACAATATCTTGGTTTACTCTCGAATTAGAATAGGTGTTACGTAAGCTCGGTGCTTTAGCCATATAACCGGCATTAACATTTAACAGATGACGACCGGATATTTTATAGGTAATTCCTCCTTTAACTCCATAAGTAGGAAACTGTTGTTTTTCTCCTTTTCCAAAAGAATCATCCGCATAACTTCCATTTTTATATAATCCGTCTCTTTGGTAAGCGGTGGCACCATAATTTGCTGCTAAATATAAATCTACTTTATCATAGGTAAACTGTGCCTGAGCAAATAGATCTAGCTGAGAAGCATCAATAGTATAATTATAATTAAAACGATCGCCTTCAACTACTTGTCTATTGGGGTTGTTTAAATCCATCTGTGCTTCATCACCTGTAGCATATCGATCTAAATCGGTAAAATAATCAGCGCCTAACAAATCCATCATTCGAGCATAATTATCGGAGCTCGTCTTCTTGTACAATACCGAACCATTTATCGTGATGTTTTCATCGATTTGTGTGTTAAAAATACTATTAACAGCAAGTGTGGTATCATCGTTTACATCTTCATATAGATAATAGGTTGCGTCTGGGTTTAATGCATTAGCCTCATATAAATCATCCCACATCACTTGACTTTCCGGAGCATCATTTAAGAAATAATTCGTTCTTATATATGCACTTTCGTAATCTTCGGCACCTTCGTGTTGCAAGAAATAACTCGGTAGTTTTTGATAGTACGTAGGATCCGGGTTGTTTGCGGTATATCCAAAACGACTATTACCAATAGTACCGGTTTGATACATTATATTGGTGTTTAAGGTTGTTTTATCATTGATATTCCAATAATGACCTAGCATAAAGGTAGGTTCCTTAATCTCTTTCATACGAGAATTTCTTTTACGATCACCTTGCCAACCCCAATACGCATTATATTTTACACCGCCTAAATCATAAACTTCTTGTGTGTTGGGTGAATTTTTTCCTCTTCTATTAGGGGTGTAAAAAGCTGTAAAATTAAAGCTGTGTTTATCGTTTAACACTTTTTCGATAGCTATAAAACCACCCCAAGCATTATACGAACTGCCTTCCATATAACCCTCTTGTGCGTAACGTCGAGATCCCAAAACAGACAAAGCCCAGCCATTATCCATCAATCCGGTATTGTAAGAAGCCATTACACGACCATCATAATTAGAGTTTGTAGCAGAATACGATACTTTACCACCTTCTCTGTTTAAGGAAGCTCTTGTGATAAAATTTGTGGTTCCCAACACATTACCAAAAGTACTTTCTGAAGCAGCAAGACCGTTAGAAAATTCTTGGTTTCGCAACACATCATTTAAACCACCCCAATCACTCCATTGCGGACGATTGTTAGATAGTTTATTCATAGGCATTCCGTTAAAAGAAACTTGTCCATAACTGGAATCGTAACCGCGTTCTTTAAACCATACCTGTCCAAAATTAAAAGCGACGGCTCTTTGGTAGGTATCTTTGGAAGATTGTAAAATTCCGGCAACATTATCAGCACCACCGGCTTCATCATCCGACAAATCATCTTCGGATAAAGTTATCACAGAATTGTCAAGTTCTTGGCTCAAATCAACATAGAAAAGAATTTCGCCTAAATCAACCGTATTATTATTGATTGTAACCGGGAAATACTGAGATTCAAACCCCTCTTTTTCTAATGCTATTATCTGTTCTCCATTAGGAACATTCTGTAGCGAAAAGGTACCATCATCTGAAGTATTTCCAGATATGTCGGTTTTTTGGACACGCACTTTCACCCCCGTTTCAGGGTTAGAAGTATCGGCATTAAGAACCTTACCTTTGACTACATTTAAGGATTGTGCATTGGTTATCGAACCAAAAAATAATCCTAAAACTATGATCAAAAATTTTTGCATAAAGTTTATTGTTATTAAATTAATTACTAGTTGTGAAAAAACACGGTCACAAAGGTACAATTTATCCTCGTAATCCTAGTAAATTGTATTAATTATTCAATAATAAAGCGTTAAAAAACTATAAAGATTCTAAATAAAACCACGTTTTATCCTACAACTTACTTATTAAATAATTAATTCTTCGAAAACCAGAGATTACTGTGGGATATGGTTGTATTTCATATTGAATCTTAATCAATAATCGTCTTTCATTCTTAAACACAAAAACCTTTCGATAGAAAGGTTTTTAAGTATAGTTATTTTGTTGTTATAGTGACTTATCCAAAATCATCAAAACGTACATTTTCTGGTGGAACACCAAAATCATCGCACATTTTAACTACTGCTTGGTTCATCATTGGTGGTCCACAGAAATAAAATTCTATATCCTCTGGAGCTTCTTGTTTGGTTAAATATTGGTCAATTACCGCTTGATGTACAAAGCCGGTAAACCCATCTCCTTGGGTATCATTAATATCTTTCATTGGCGTCCAATTATCTTCTTCTTGAGGATCTGATAATACCAAATAGAATTTAAAATTAGGGAATTCTTTTTCTAATTCTCTAAAGTGCTCTACATAGAATAGTTCCCGCTTACTTCTACCACCATACCAATAGGTAACTTTACGATTCGTTTTTAAGGTTTTAAACAGGTGGTATAAATGAGAACGCATAGGAGCCATTCCGGCACCACCACCTATATACAGCATCTCGGCATCTGAATCGTTGATAAAAAACTCGCCATAAGGACCAGAAACTATTACTTTATCACCCGGCTTTCTGGAAAAAATATAAGATGATGCCACACCTGGATTTACATTCATCCAAGCATTGGCGTTACGGTCCCAAGGTGGTGTCGCAATACGTACGTTTAACATTATATTTCTTCCTTCTGCAGGATATGAAGCCATAGAATAAGCGCGTTCCACTTTTTCATTATTTTTCATTACCAAAGGCCAAAGACCAAATTTATCCCATTCTATTAGGAATTTCTGAGGTTCTCCAGGGTGCTCTTTTGGGTGTGCTGTTATATCAATATCTCTGTAACTAACCTCTGTTGTAGGAATTTCTATTTGAATATACCCTCCAGCTTTATAATTCATATCCTCAGGTAATTCGACAACAAACTCTTTAATAAACGAAGCGACATTATAGTTAGAAACTACAGTAGCTTCCCATTTTTTGATACCAAAAACCTCTTCGGGTATCGAAATATCCATGTCGTTTTTTACTTTAACTTGACATCCCAAGCGAATGCCTTCTGCCAATTGTTTTCTTGTAAAATGGGGGGTTTCTGTCGGTAATGGTTCTCCTCCTCCGGAATTTACATGACACTCACATTGTAAGCAAGTTCCACCACCACCACAAGCAGAGGGTAAAAATATTTTTTCGTTGGCCAAGGTAGTCAATAAGCTCCCTCCACTTTCTACCTCAATCTCTTTTTCATTATTGATTGTAATTTTAACCTTTCCTGAAGGTAATAGTTTGGCTTTAGCAACCAGTAGGATTACTACCAACAATAAAATAACTACTAAAAAGATGATGATACTTATAAAAATCGTATTCATTGATATATTTTTTATCTATTGAAATCTATTTTGTTACAATCTATAATTCAATGCCGGAAAAACTCATAAATCCAATGGCCATTAACCCTGTTATAAGAAATGTTATTCCAATACCTTTTAAAGGGGCTGGAATATTTGAATAGGCTATTTTTTCACGTATGGCTGCAATGGCAATAATAGCCAAAAACCATCCTATACCTGAACCCAATCCATATACAACAGATTCGCCAACATTAGCAAAATCCTTTTGTTGCATAAACAAAGAACCTCCTAGAATAGCACAGTTTACAGCAATAAGGGGTAAAAATATCCCCAAAGCGTTATATAAAGAAGGCGCAAAGCGTTCCACAACCATCTCTACCAATTGAACCATCGATGCAATAACTGCGATAAACATAATAAAGCTTAAAAAGCTCAAATCAATATCGGCTAGTTCCGGAGATAACCAAGCCAAAGCACCAGGTTTTAAAAGATAATTATCTAATAGATAGTTGGCAGGTACTGTAATTATCATTACAAAAATAACTGCTGCACCAAGACCTACCGCAGTTTTTACCTTTTTGGAAACAGCTAAATAAGAGCACATTCCTAAAAAATAGGCAAAAACCATATTGTCGATAAAAATACTCTTGATAAATAAGTTAATATAATCCATAATTGTAAGGTATTATTATATGCTTAAAGCGTAATTTTTAATGTTGTTCTATTAATTTTCTGTTTTTAGAGCGTTGCACCCAAATTACTATTCCGAGCACAATTAAGGCCATAGGAGATAATAACATAAAACCATTATTTTGATATCCATAATGATAGAGGCCTGTTGATTCGGCCAAAGTAACCCCTTTATGACCTAAAATTTCATACCCAAATAATTTTCCAGAACCTAATAATTCTCTAAAAAAAGCCACAATAATCAAGATAATACCATACCCACCGGCATTACCAAAACCATCTAGTATAGACTTCCAAGGGGTGTTACCCAACGCGAATGCTTCTAGACGCCCCATAATAATACAATTGGTAATAATTAGTCCAACAAAAACAGATAATTGTTTACTTACATCAAATGCATAGGCTTTTAAAATTTGATCGACAATAATTACCAATGCAGCAACGATAACCAATTGCACAATGATTCGTATTCGATTAGGGATTAAATTACGAAGTAAGGATACCGTAAAGTTACTCAACACCACAACAAACATTACAGCAATAGCCATAACAATAGCCGGTTTTAACTGCACTGTTATTGCCAGTGCAGAACAAATTCCCAAAACCTGTACCGTAATGGGATTGTTATCATTTAGAGGGTCGGTTAATAATTTAATATTCTTTTTTGAGAATAAAGCTTCTTTATCTTCTGACATGTTAAACTAATTTAATTATATGCTTTGTTCTATTTTTTACTTTGAAAAAAGGGTAAATAATGCTCCATACGTTCCTTAACCATTAAGGATAATTTTGTTGAGGTAACGGTTCCGCCGGAAATGGCATTAACACCATGTATGTCATCCGATTTTGCACCCCCTTTAACGGTGTGAACAGAAACGAAATTATTTTTTGAAAAATCATTAGGTTTATCTAATATTTTCTTCCCTATAAACTGTTTTTGAAACCATTCTTCTCGTATTTCTGCTCCCAATCCGGGAGTTTCTCCTTTGTGATCGTAAACAGCACCAATAATCGTATTTTTATCAGAATCCAGAGCTATATATCCCCAAATATCATCCCAAAGACCTTTTCCAAATAAAGGTATGATATATGATGTTTTACCTTTATTTTCGGCTATATAAATAGGATAGCGCTGTTCAGATGGTTTCTTTTTAATTTCGTTTTTCATGTTAATGGTAAAGGCATCTACATCTGGATCAACCGTACCGTCTTCTTTTAAGGCTAATTGTTTTGTAATATATTTAGTAAAAACAGCTCCTGAATTTGCTCTACTTTCTTTAACCCCGATTGAGGCTAAAATACTCTGCATTTTTTCATTGCGAATATTATCTTCTTGTAAAGGTTTTAACTGTATGGCTGTAAAAGCTAACAAACCGGCTACTACCGTAACCAAAACAAGGGTAAATATTAGCGTATATGAGTTACTATTTGTGTTCATAATTAAGCGGTTACGATTTTTTTTGCTCTTTTTAATCTCTGATTAATATTCCCTTCAATAACATAGTGGTCAATTAATGGTGCAAAGACATTCATCAATAGGATCGCCATCATCATTCCTTCAGGATAGGCCCCATTAAATACCCTTACCAAAATAGCTAAAACTCCTATTAAAAATCCATAAATCCATTTTCCTTTTGTTGTTTGAGCTGCTGTTACGGGATCTGTTGCCATAAATACGGTTCCAAACAGGAAACCACCTACCATAAGGTGTTGCCACCAAGGAAAATTCATAATTGTATTAATGCCCCAAAGATTAAAGAGAAAAGCAGTAATTGCTCCCCCAATAATGGTAGATAGCATAATACGCCAGCTGGCAATACCGGTAAAAAGCAAAAAGGCGGCTCCTATTAAAATCATCAATACAGAGGTTTCGCCTACAGAGCCAGGTATATAGCCTATAAACATATCAATTACACTGTAACCTACTTCTTTTCCTTGCGCTAAAGCTCCTAAAATAGTCTCACCCGAAACCCCGTCGGTAATTTTGGAATCTGCTACCCATACGGCATCACCACTCATACTTCCTGCATACGAAAAGAAAGCAAAAGCACGAGCCAAGAGAGCCGGATTTAATATATTCATTCCTGTTCCTCCAAAAGCTTCTTTTCCAATAACTACAGCAAACACAACAGAAATAGCGAGCATAGGAAGTGGTAGATCGATAGGCATTATTAAAGGAATTAACAAACCACTGACCAAATACCCTTCATTAACGGCATGACCTCTTATGATAGCATAAGCAAATTCAATACCTAAACCAACGACATAAGAAACTACAACCATCGGTAAAAAACGAATAGCGCCATAACCAAAGAGTTCCCAAAATCCTTTTTCTACACCGAGTTGTGAAAAATGTTGATAGCCAACATTCCAAATACCAAATAAGGTAACCGGAATTAGGGCAAATACCACAACAATCATGACTCTTTTTAGATCAATACCATCACGAATATGTGCACCTCTTTTCGTAGTGTGTTTTGGGACAAACAAAAAGGTATCTATTCCTGAAAATGCCGGTCCGTATTTTTCAAACTTTCCGCCTTTCTGAAAATGAGGGCGGTATTTTTCCATTAAATTATTTAAAAATTGCATTAGCCTACTTCTTTAATCATTAAATCTAATCCTTCTCTTATAATAGCTTGCGCTTCCACTTTAGAAGAACTGGTATAATCAATTAGGGCAAAATCTTCGGGTGCTACCTCGTATATGCCTAACTTTTCCATTTTTTCAATATCACTAACTAAGGTTGCTTTAAGCAACTGCATAGGATAAATATCCATAGGGAAGACTTTTTCCATTTCTCCGGTTAAAACCATGGCACGTTCTTCACCATTCATATTGGTATCTAATACATATTCTTTGTTTGGTGTTAACCAGGAAAAGAATGTTCTAGACATACTATATAATTTGTTTTGGGTAAAAGGCAACCAACCAAAGAACGTATAATGATCGCCTTCCGGAATAACGGACACCAGAGTAGTATAAAAACTCAAAAAGTTATTTTTACGAATCCACTTTCCGGTTAATACGTCACCATTAATATAGCGAACATTAGAGGCTTTAATTTGATCTTGAAAAAGCTTTTCAAGCTTAACACCTATTTTTACTCTGTAATATTGAGGATTGGTAACCGCGGAACCGGCTAAGGCAATAACCCGAGTCGCATCGTATTTTCCGGTCTGAAATAATTTTCCGATAATTGCTACATCTTGTGGTTTGATAGTCCAAACACGCTCTCCTTGGTTAATAGGATCTATTTTGTTGATTTGTACCCCGACATTTCCGGCAGGATGTTTGCCAAATACACGATGAATTTCAACTCCTTCAACCTTATTAAACATATTATTTTCCTCTCCATTTACGGAAAGGTGCACTTTGCCGGATGTCAATTTCTTTAGAGCATTAATCCCTGTTTGAAAAAATGGTTCTTGTCCTTGTAATGCAAAAGCTTCATCCGCAGCCATTGGTGCTGAAGAAAAAGAAGAAATAAAAATAGCTTTTGGCACATCCGAAGGGTTGACAATTACATCATAGGGTCTTTGTATAAAAAAAGGAAAACAGCCCGCTTCTGACAAATAACTTTTAATAGTATCTGTCGTCATTTTAGAAGGATCCTCTTTTTTAAACTCTTTATAGGTGTCTTCAGTATCTGCCACAATACGTATATCTAAAATACGTCTTTTAGCCCCTCTTGTTATTTCACTAATTTCACCACTCACCGGACTGGTAAATTTGACCATCTCGTTTTCTTTGGAATAAAACAAGAGATCACCCGCTTTAACTTTATTTCCTACCTTAACGGAAAGTTTAGGAGTAATACCATGAAAATCAGTGGGTTTAATGGCATAAATAGTAGTTCGTGGCAGGTCAGAAACCTTTTTTTTAGCCACACCTTTCAGCTTTATGGTTAAGCCTTTTTTGATACGAATATCTTGGGACATAGGAATGTCTTTGTATTAAATTTAATAAACGTCTGCAAAGTTACATAAATAGATATTTAATACCTTATGATTTGTGTGTTTTTTACACAATATTCAAAAAATGATGTAATTTTGCGTTCTAAAATGAATTATTGCGAATGCAACGTAAATTACCAAAGCGTGTTCAATTTTTTTTGATGAAGATTTACAAATTGCGCTATAAATATATTACCGAAGCACAATTTATATACATACTAAGTATTTTTATTGGGCTTTTAGCAGGCTTAGGTGCTGTTGTGTTAAAAAACATGACACATTTAATCTATGAGTTACTAGAGGGCCGTATCATCAAGGACTACCATACCGCCTTTTATTTTGTTTTTCCGGTAATCGGTTTATTATTTGTAATACTGTTCATTAAATATATTGTAAAAAAAGATGTTGGTCACGGGATTCCATCTACTTTGTATGCCATTTCAAAGCAAAAAGGAATTATGCCCAAGCATCAGATGTGGGCTTCATTGATAACCGCTCCCCTAACGGTAGGTTTTGGAGGATCCGTGGGGCTTGAAGGACCAACAGTAGCCACAGGAGCTGCCTTGGGTTCTAATTTTTCACAACTTTTTCACTTAAATCAAACTAAAAGAACATTATTAATTGGTGCTGCTACAGCAGGAGCTATGGCTGCTATCTTTAAAGCCCCTATTGCCGCTATTGTTTTTGCGGTTGAGATTTTTAGTTTAGAACTTACCTTAACCTCTGTAATTCCTTTGTTATTAGCATCTATTACAGCCGTATTAACCTCTTATTTTTTTTTAGGAGATGACACACTACTCCATTTTAGTGTCGGTGATAAGTTTGTTATCAATGATGTTTTATTTTACGCACTCTTAGGGGTTACCTCAGCCACTACTTCTATATATTTTAGTAAAGCTTATTTTGTAATAGGAAACCTTTTTAAAAAATTTAACAACCCCTATACTCGACTTCTGTTTGGTGGTTTAATGATTGGTATTATTGTATATTTAATTCCACCATTATTTGGTGAAGGTTATGAAACGATTAATAGTGTGTTAAAAGGGAATATTGATACGGTTGTTGAATACAATATTTTCCATACACAAAGTCATAATATCTTACTGGTCATTGCTTTTTTAGTAGGACTAGTTGCCTTTAAGGTTATTGCCATGTCACTAACTTTTGGTGCTGGTGGTATTGGAGGCGTTTTTGCGCCCACGCTTTTTACAGGGAGTATCTCCGGTTATGTTTTTGCAGTTATTATTAATTACAGCCACCTTTTTTCACACCAACTCTCTCCCACTAATTTTGCAATGGTGGGTATGGCCGGCTTAATGGCCGGTGTACTGCAAGCACCGTTAACGGCTATATTCTTAATTGCCGAAATAACCGGTGGTTATGAACTCTTTGTGCCGTTAATGCTTGTAGCCGCCCTTTCGTTTATTATTACTAGACACTTTGTACCACACTCCATTTACACATCGGAGTTAGCCGAAAAAGGGGCTTTGGTTACTCATGATAAGGATAAACACGTTATTATGATGATGGACTTTAACAAGTTGATCGAAACCAATTTTAAAGAAATTAAACCCAACCAATATCTTGGTAACATGCTTAAAAAAGCGGTGGCTAAATCCAGTAGAAATATCTTTCCGGTTGTCAACGATGAAGGTGAATTTTTAGGAGTTGTTTTACTAGATGATATTCGTGATATTATGTTTAGTAAAAAATTATATAAAAAATTACGGGTTCGCGAATTTATGCATGCTGCCCCGGATATTATTGATTATGAACGGGATAATGGATATACCGTTATGGAGAAATTTAAAAAATCTAATGCTTGGAATTTGCCGGTAGTTAAAGATGGTAAATACTACGGTTTTATTTCTAAATCTAAAATGCTTACGGCTTATCGTAATAAGTTAGTAGAGGTTAGTCTATAACATTACTTAACAAGTGTAATGGCCCTTTCTGAAAAAAAAATCAAAATAGTTGGCAAATTTAGAAAAAAGCATTTATATTTGCACCCGCTTTACAAAGCACGGTCTGGTAGTTCAGTTGGTTAGAATACCTGCCTGTCACGCAGGGGGTCGCGAGTTCGAGTCTCGTCCAGACCGCAAAAAAGGAATCTCAGGATTCCTTTTTTTTGTTAAAAAAACACCAATATTGTACTCCTTATTTGTTCCGTATCAATTTTTTACCTACTCTTGCCACTAATACTAATACAAACCCCAATGAATATCCCAACGGTAAAATTTAATACCAACAATCAATCTGAGTTTTATAAAGAGCTTCGCAATCGGGTAAATCACTATTTTAAAGAAAGGAATATTTCCAAATATGCCAATTTTAATATGAAGATTAAAACCGTCTTTATGCTGTCTTTATACTTTGTACCTTTAGTACTTATGTTATTAGGGGTTATTTCTTCCATAAAAGGGGTTTTGCTGCTATGGACAGTAATGGGTTTTGGTATGTCGGGTATCGGCCTTTCTGTTATGCATGATGCGAATCACGGTGCCTATTCTAAAAATAAAAAAGTAAACAAATTACTTGGTTTTTTACTTAATTTCTTGGGGGGATATCACAAAAACTGGATTATCCAGCACAATGTGTTACATCATTCTTATACCAATATTGATGGGTATGATGAAGATATTCAAAATAACCTAATGCGATTTACACCCAATCAAAAGATACGAAAAATCTACCGTTTTCAGGCTTTTTATGCTCCGTTTTTTTATGCTTTAATGAGTATCTATTGGTTTGTAAGTAAAGATTTTGAACAGTTAGTACGTTATCAAAAAAAAGGACTGCTTTCCGGTCAAGGGCTTACTTTTAATAAGGCCTTAACTCAAGTTATTATCCACAAAGTATGGTATATACTACTCTTTATTGTCTTGCCGATAACTTTAGTAAATGTTCCTTGGTGGATTAGTATTTTAGGGTTCTTTATCATGCATTTTATCACCGGATTGGCCTTGGCGTTAATCTTCCAACCGGCACATGTGGTCGAAAGAAGTACTTTCCCAAAGCCTGATAAAGATAGTAGTATTGAAAATAATTGGGCTATTCATCAAATGAGGACTACCTCAAATTTTGCAGATAAAAGTATTCTTTTTTCGTGGTTTATCGGTGGTTTAAATTATCAAATAGAACACCATCTTTTTCCAAAAATATGTCATATACACTATAAAAAGATTTCAAAAATAGTTAAAGCAACAGCCCAAGATTTTAATATAAGTTACCATCAACATAAAACATTTTTTGGAGCGTTAAAAAGTCATTTTATTTTACTAAACCAGCTGGGTACGGGAAAATATGATCGTTTGGCAAAGTCTCAATAATTGGTCTTTTATTCGCCGGGCGAAAGCCTAATAAACCTGAGTTCGACCTAAGCTTTGCTCACAGTTTCAGATAATTAGCTCATAGGCAATCCAAGTTTATGAGAACTATCTGGATAATTTGAGTGAATTTGGGGCAGTATATGGGCAAATTATCGAAATATACTACTAGAAAATAATACAGCATCTTTTCACTAAAAACCATTTGCAATAACTAGTTATAACTACTTGATTTTTAGCAAAAATCTACTACATTATAGACTTTCTGTGAGATAAATCTTAGCTCGAACTCAGGTTAATAATAGCTAGAAAACACATTGTAACTCTTCGGTACTCTGTGCTAAGGTCTTTTGTTAAATTTTCAGTCTTTGCAAATAAGTTATACATCTATCTTGGTTTAAAATAATCTTACGTACTTTTACCCCATGCAAGGAGTTGTTACAAAATCTACAGGAAGTTGGTACAAGGTACGGACAAACAAAGGGCATACCTACAAGTGTCGTATTAAAGGTAAGTTTCGTATGAATGGTATAAAAAGCACCAACCCTATTGCAGTAGGTGATTTTGTAGATTTTAAACTAGAGCCTGAGACCAAAAACGGAATAATTAATACTATTCACGATCGTAAAAATTATATTATTCGTAAATCCGTAAATCTATCTAAACAAACACATATTATTGCAGCCAATATTGATCTTGCTTTTTTAGTGATTACGATAGAAAGTCCTAAGACATATACTGCGTTTATAGATCGTTTTTTGGCTACAGCCGAAGCGTATAATATTACTGCGGTACTCCTTTTTAATAAAATTGATATCTATTCAAAAAAAGCACACGAAGAACGGATTTATTTGCAAAAAATTTATTCAAAAATCGGCTATCGATGTATTGATATTTCGGCAACAAAAGGCACTAATATCCATCAGCTTATTGAGCTGATGAAAGATAAAACCTCTTTGTTCTCCGGACATTCCGGGGTGGGTAAATCAACACTAATTAATGCTGTTGAACCTTCCTTACATTTACAAACAAAACCGGTTTCTGATATACATAATCAAGGCTTACATACTACGACATTTGCCGAAATGTATCCCGTACATTTTGGCGGTTTTATCATTGATACTCCCGGTATTAAAGGTTTTGGAGTCGTCGATTTTTCTAAAGAAGAAGTAGGTGATTATTTCCCTGAAATTTTTGCGATAAAAAAAGCGTGTAAATTCAACAATTGTTTACACATTAATGAACCGCAATGTGCTGTAATTAAGGCTGTTGAATCCGGTGAAATTGCTACGTTCAGATATGCTAATTACCTACAATTAATTGAACTTGATAATAGTCCTTATAGATAAAATATGATTAAAAAATATATCTTTGATTTTGGTGATGTTTTTATCAATCTCGATAAACAAGCCACACTACGTGAATTGTCCAAATGGGGTTTGTCTGATTTTTCTCCTGAAATGCTACAACAAAACCACCTTTACGAAAAAGGGCTGATAACCACTGATGCATTTTTGAGTTATTATCAAAAAATATTTCCCAATAGCACTGAGGAAGAATTACGGAATACTTGGAATAAAGTCTTGTTGGATTTCCCTTTGTACCGACTCGAATTTATAGAAGCTTTTTCTAAAAATAATGATTGTGTTTTATTGAGTAATATTAACGAAATACATATTCAGTTTATTAAAGAGCAATTAGGGAACAGCTTTTACAACCGGTTTATTCGTTGTTTTGATAAAGTGTATTACACTCACGAAATTAATTTACGAAAACCGGATAAAGAAATTTACGAATATGTTTTTAATGATTTGGGTGTCGAGCCCTCTACTTGCTTTTTTGTTGATGATAGAGCCGATAATATCCAAACAGCAAAAGAATTAGGCGTAAATTGCTGGCATATTAATCCGGAAAAAGAAGATATTATTGATCTTACAGATCGTTTAAATACCATAGAACCATGAGAGCAGTGATACAACGTGTTACCAAAGCCAAAGTAGGTATCGAGGGGAAGACGAAAGCCGCTATAGAATCCGGTTTGTTGATTCTTTTAGGGATTGAAACAGATGACACGATAGACGATAGTAACTGGCTTACAACTAAAATTGCGAATCTGAGAATTTTTGACGATGCTAAGGGTGTGATGAATTTATCCCTTAAACAGATTGATGGCGAGGTAATTGTCGTAAGTCAATTTACCCTTCACGCTAGCACAAAAAAAGGAAACCGACCTTCGTATATCAAAGCTGCCCGACCTGAAAAAGCCATTCCTCTTTATGAGCTATTCGTTGCACAATTAGAACAAAATCTGGATAAAAAAGTACAAACCGGAAGCTTTGGCTCTTATATGCAATTGGATTTTATTAATGATGGGCCGGTTACCATTATTATGGATACAAAAAACAAACAGTAACGCCTTTTTTCGTAACTTTATGTGTTTACTAGCGCGTAAAATGAAAATCACTTATAAACTGAATCTTTATTTATTGCTTGTTTTTACAACAGGTATGGCCCAAACACCCCTTACTAATTCCTTTAATACAGCAACCGATATCTTTAAAGTTTTTGAGGAAAACATGGATTTTCTCTCCGAAAAACAAATTGAAACCGATTCATTACACCACTATTTTGTATCGTTTTACAAGAATCCAACGGCAACTAAAATGGATAGTATTGGCTTTATAAATCATCTGAATAGACTCCAAAAATCGGTAGAAGAATTCACTAATTTTAATGTTCCACAAGTAGTTCATATTGCCCGTCGATTACAAGGGATACACCCCATAAGAGGCAGCGAGCTATCCTATTTAAATAAATCATATCAAACGTTTAGTAAATATCAACTATTATTTCAATTTATAGACCGTAAATCTTCGATACTCAAAAAATATTATTCCCGAAATTTTGCCAATACACAATTTCTAGCGGCCAACTTAAACCAAATCCATTTTTTTTATAAAAACTTTTATACTTCTATTGAAAATACGAGAATAAGGAGAATCTTAAATGCAGAGGACACTTCGTATGGTAAAAATGACAAGGATTTTAAAAAAATCGTAAAACAACTCCTGTGTAAAAAAAATTATAAGAGGATCCGAAAAAAAATAACTCAAATTCGAGATATTGATACTTCAAAATATAGGAGTAATTCACTATATAATTCAATAAAAGACACCCCTTATAAAAATAGTAGAATGAAAAAAGACCGGAAAAAAATAAAACGCTATTTTAATTCGGATAATGCCTATAGGATAGGACAATTTTTTACCCAACAAATTAGTGGAGCTATTGGTAATTTTGCCGGCATGTTTCGTTTTAGAAAGGGATATTTGTATAAGAATGACAGCTTGATTCAGAGCATCAAGAGTGAGCTAGAGCCTATGGATATTCTATCCGAAAAAACGGGCTTTGCCTTAACCGATAAAATGATTCCCGGACACTTTGGGCATATTGCTATTTGGTTAGGAACACAAAAACAATTGGAAGAGGCTCATTTATGGAATCAACCCATTATAAAACCCTTTCAAAACAGAATAAAATCCGGATTTTGCATTTTAGAAACCGACAGAGAAGGCACTCATTTAAAAACGCTTAAAAAATTTATGAATGTCGATGAATTGGCAATTGTACGAATCAACGGATTTTCGGAATTACCAACAGCAGAAAAAATAGTGATTTATCAAAATGCCTTAGCACAACTTGGCAAAGGATACGATTTTAATTTTGATGTAGAAACCAGTGATAAATTGGTCTGTTCTGAGCTTTTATATCAAGTTTTTGGTGCGATTCACTGGCCCACCGACAGATTGTTAAAAAGAAGTACTATTTCTCCCGATAACGTATTGTCATTAGTCTTGTATCAAAACAGTCCTTTACAATTGTCCTTTTATGTTGGGGCTACCGACCGAAACCGTATCCAATTACGCAATACCGATACCCTTGCTTCAGACCTAGGTTTCTCAAAACAAAACAATCAATACGTTTACCCTGAAAAAAAATGTGAGCGCAAATACATCAAAGCTAAAAGAAGGAAAAAAAAGAAATGTAAAACTATATACCACAGTTTGATTTACGAATAATTTATTTGTAATTTTGTGAGAAATTAGTGTTGATGCCTCAAAAATTGCTTGCCTCTGCCTTTGTATTACTACTAGCCTTTCGTGTTTCTGCACAAAATTATACCTCTTTTAGTATTCCGGATAGTATTTCTAAAAAGGCCGATGCAGTCATACAATTAGATGAAAAAACGATAGATTTTGTCAACCAAAGCAAAATGGTTGTTCACGTCAAAAAGGTAATTACCGTATATAATAAAAATGCTGATTTCCTTTCTGATATCAGTATTTCATATAACAAATATCGTGTGATAAAAAGTGTTTCTGCAAGTGTTTATGGCCTACTGGGAAATAAAATAAAGACTATAAAAAAACGAAATTTCAGTGACTATTCTGCAACCGGAAATGAGATGTTATACACCGATAGCCGGTTTATTAATTATCAATATATCCCTAAAAGTTACCCTTATACTATTTCCTATGAGTATGAAATTGTCACTAAAAACACGGCACTTATTCCTTCTTGGGTTCCCATATCCTATACCGATGTAGGGGTCATGAAAAGTAAATATACCTTTACCTATCCGGAAACTTATACCATTCAAAAATCCGAACAGAATTTTGAAAACTACCCGATTACAAAAAACGAAACCGCTGGCTCGTTCTCCTATACGCTACAAAATGTTCCTCCCTTAAAAAAAGAATCTTTAAGTCCTAGTTATCAAAAAATTATTCCCATACTTCGCTTGGCAAGCACCCAATTTTCATTAGCCGGAATAAAAGGAGATGCACACACTTGGGATGAATTTGGAAAATGGATGTACACAGAGTTGGTTGCCCCTAGAAATAATTTATCCGAAGGAGCAAAAGCACGCATCCGTAATTTGGTTAAAGGTGTTGATGATCCTATTGAGCGCGCTAAAATTATCTATGAATATGTCCAAAACAAAACCCGGTACATTAGTGTTCAAATAGGTATTGGTGGTTGGCAACCTATGTTTACCAATGATGTAGATAAATTGGGCTATGGCGATTGTAAGGCACTTACCTTTTATACCAAGTCTTTAATGGATGTCGCTGAAGTTCCGGCATTTTACAGTGTCGTATATGCTGATGAAAACAAAAAAAACATCAATAAAGATGTAGTGTCAGTACAAGGAAATCATGCTTTTTTATGTTTACCTAGAGAAAAAGATACCATTTGGTTGGAATGTACCAGCCAGAAAAAACCCTTTGGTTATAAAAACAGTTCAACCGATGATCGAGATGTACTGGTTTTTACGGGGAATGGTGCAAAAATTGTACATACTAATACCAATAATGATAGCGAAAATCTACAAAACACAACGGCCTCTTATACTTTAAAAAAGGATATGAGTATAGCCGGAAGTATCGA
>JANTFW010000024.1 GCA_024763245.1 Flavobacteriaceae bacterium
AAAACAGTATAAACGTTACTGATTTTGGAGCCGGTTCCCGAGTCTTCAATAGTACAGAACGCCCCGTTAAAGCCATTGCAAAATATGCCGGTATAAGCGATACCAAAGCCCTATATTTGCAAAAATTGGTCGCTCATTTTAAACCCAAACATATTTTAGAATTAGGAACCTCTCTAGGCATTGCCAGTGTAGCGATGTCTATTGCATATCCTAAGGCACTAATTACCAGTTTAGAGGGTTGCCCCAACACCGCGCAAAAAGCGCAAGAATATATCGCTAGGTTTCACTATTCGAATATTAAGATTTACGTAGGTGAATTTGCAGTACAATTACCCGATATTTTACAAAAAACGCACTTTGATTTAATCTATTTTGATGGAAATCATCAGAAAAAACCCACCTTACAGTATTTTGAGATGTGTTTAGCACACGCCCATAAGGATAGTTTGTTTATTTTTGACGACATTCATTGGTCCAAAGAAATGGAAGAAGCTTGGCATACGATTCAAACCCACCCCAAAACCAAAGTCTGTATTGATTTATTCCATATAGGATTGGTTTTTTTTAGAACGGAACAAGTAGCACAAAATTTTAGCATTAAATTACAGAAAAGATGAAAATTTATACCAAAACAGGCGATAGTGGCGAAACTTCATTATTTGGAGGTACCCGTGTTCCTAAATACCATATTAGAGTGGAGGCCTATGGCACTATTGATGAACTCAATTCGTATATAGGTTTATTACGGGATCAAAAAACCGATACAAAGACAACCACCACACTCCTAAAGATTCAAAACGAACTCTTTGTAATTGGGAGCATTTTAGCTACACCCCCGGAAAAAAAACAACTAAAAAACGGTAAAGACCGATTAAAGATCGCTCCAATCACAGCCGAGCATATCCGCTTTCTGGAAAACGAGATGGATACTATGAATGCAGCATTACCCAAAATGACTCATTTTATTTTACCCGGAGGTCACCCAACGGTGTCATATTGTCATATTGCACGCAACGTTTGCCGTCGAGCAGAACGAATTAGTGTGCTATTGGCCAGTAAAAGTCATGTCAATCCGGACATTTTACGCTACCTAAACCGCCTATCCGACTATTTATTTGTATTGGCACGAAAATTGACTAAAGACCTACAGGTAACGGAAATACAATGGCTTAACACCTATTAATTCCTGCACAAACGTTCTTTAAAATATGTTTTTCTAAATTTAATTGAAAAAAACTTGACTTTTTAGGTAAAAAAATTACTTTTGCAAAAATTAAAAAATTTACAAACTATGTATTGGACATTAGAATTAGCTTCTTATTTAGCAGATGCTCCTTGGCCAGCCACAAAAGATGAATTAATTGATTATGCAATTCGAACAGGAGCTCCTCTTGAAGTGGTTGAAAACTTACAGGACATAGAAGATGATGAGAACGAAGCCTATGATTCTATCTTAGAAATTTGGCCTGATTATCCTACAACGGAAGATTATCTGTGGAATGAGGATGAATATTAACCCTATTAAAATGAATAAAAAAAGTCTCTTTTGAGGCTTTTTTTTTTGCTTTTAACATTCGCTTTGAGTTATTTCTTTACTTAAATTTATACTTACAAAAAAGAAAGCGAAGCCGTGTTTTGATTTAATACAAATCCTTACATTTGGGCTTCGAATAGAATACGATACCATGATAATATAGCAATGCCTAAATTGCTACAAAAATATACCTTACTAATATGAAAATACTAGATTCCGTCTTAAAAGTCTTTGTAGGAGACAAAAAGAAACAAGATTTAAAACTTTTACAACCCATTGTACCCAAAGTACACAGTTTTGAAGAAACTATATCTCAACTCACTAATGATGAATTACGTGCTAAAACCAATGCTTTTAAACAAACGATTCAGGAGGGTGTTGCAACATTTAACAAACAGATTAGCGATTTAGAAGCGCAATTAGAAACAGCAGCACTAGACGATAAAGAAGTAATCTACGAGCAAATTGACAAACTTAATGATAAAGCCTATGAAAAAACGGAGGAAATCTTAAATGAGATTCAGGCAGAAGCCTTTGCCGTAATGAAAGAAACGGCTAAGCGCTTTGTTGAAAATACCGAAATACGCGTTACTGCAAGTAGTACTGACAGAGAATTATCTGCTACAAAATCGTATGTTACCCTCGATAATGACGAAGCCATTTGGAATAATTCTTGGGATGCTATGGGAAAACCCATTACCTGGGATATGATACATTATGATGTACAACTTATCGGTGGATCGGTATTACATCAAGGAAAAATAGCAGAAATGATGACCGGTGAAGGAAAAACGCTAGTAGCCACCTTGCCCATTTATCTCAACGCCTTACCCGGAAAAGGGGTACACGTGGTCACAGTAAACGATTACTTAGCCAAAAGGGATGCCGCTTGGATGGGCCCTTTATTTGAGTTCCACGGGTTAAGTGTAGATTGTATTGATCATCACCAACCGAACTCTGCCTCTAGAAGAAAAGCCTATAATTCGGACATTACCTATGGAACCAACAATGAATTTGGTTTTGATTATCTGCGTGATAATATGGCACACTCTATGGATGATTTGGTACAACGCCCCCACAACTACACGATTGTAGATGAGGTGGACTCTGTTTTAATTGATGATGCCCGAACGCCTTTAATTATTTCCGGTGCCATACCACAGGGCGACCGTCATGAATTTAACGAATTAAAACCTAGCGTTGAAAGTTTAGTCAACTCGCAACAACGACATTTAAATGGGGTACTTGCCGAAGCTAAAAAATTGATTAAAGAGGGAAAAACCGAAGAAGGAGGGTTTTTGCTACTTCGTGTTTTTAGAGGATTGCCAAAAAACAAAGCTTTAATAAAGTTTTTAACCCAAGAAGGTATTAAGCAACTCTTGCAGAAAACAGAGAACTTCTATATGCAAGATAACAACCGCGAAATGCCCAAAGTAGATAAAGACCTGCTTTTTGTCATAGACGAAAAAAACAATTCAATAGAACTTACTGATAACGGCATTGAAATTCTCTCCGGAAAAGGGGGGGATCCGAATTTCTTTGTGCTTCCGGATTTAGCCACCGAAATAGGTAAAATTGACAAAAGTGACTCTTCTGATGAAGAGAAGTTGACTAAAAAAGAAGAGCTCTACCGGGAATTTGGTATGAAAAGCGAACGTATACATACGATGAATCAACTTTTAAAAGCCTATACCCTCTTTGAAAAAGATGTAGAATATGTAATTATGGATGGCAAAATTATGATCGTTGATGAACAAACCGGTCGTATTATGGAAGGGCGTCGCTATTCTGACGGTTTACACCAAGCTATAGAAGCTAAAGAAAATGTAAAGATTGAAGATGCTACCCAAACCTATGCCACCATAACCCTACAAAACTATTTCCGTATGTACCGAAAACTATCCGGTATGACAGGAACAGCAGTTACAGAAGCCGGCGAATTTTGGGAAATATATAAATTAGATGTCGTAGAAATCCCCACAAACAAACCCTTACTTCGTGACGATCGTGAGGATTTGGTATTTAAAACCAAAAGAGAAAAGTACAATGCTGTAATTGATGAAATTGCGGATTTGGTAGCACAAAAAAGGCCGGTTTTGGTGGGTACTACTTCTGTTGAGATATCCGAATTACTCAGTAGGATGCTGAATATTCGCAAGATTAAGCACAATGTATTAAATGCAAAACTTCACAAGAAAGAGGCTGAAATTGTAGCTGAAGCCGGTAAGCCCGGCGTAGTAACCATTGCCACCAATATGGCAGGTCGTGGAACGGATATAAAGCTGACTGATGAGGTAAAAGAGGCCGGCGGTTTGGCTATTATAGGAACCGAACGCCATGATTCCAGACGTGTGGACAGACAGCTACGTGGTCGTGCCGGTCGTCAAGGAGACCCCGGTTCTTCGCAATTCTTTGTGGCCTTAAACGATAATTTGATGCGTTTATTCGGTTCCGAACGGATTGCAAAAATGATGGATAGAATGGGGCTAAAAGAAGGGGAAGTCATTCAGCACGGTATGATCTCGAAATCTATTGAGCGGGCACAGAAAAAAGTGGAAGAGAACAACTTTGGTATTCGTAAAAGATTGTTAGAATATGACGATATTATGAATGCACAACGTGAAGTGGTCTATAAACGCCGAAGACACGCTTTAGATGGAGAACGCCTTCAAGTTGATATTGTCAATATGATTTATGATACTTGTGAATCTATTGTCGCCGAATACAAACCCACAGATAATTTTGAAGGATTTGAAATGGAGTTGATTAAATTCTCCTCAACCGCTGCTCCTTTTTCAGCAGATGAGTTTAAGGACAAATCTGAGAATGAATTAACAAACCTACTCTTTAAGGCCGTGCAACAACACTATCAAGATAAAATTGAGCGCAATACAGCTATGGCCTTTCCGGTTATCAAAAATGTATATGAAAATGAAGGTAATCGGTATGAAAACATCTCGGTACCCTTTACCGATGGCGTAAAAAACCTAAATGTAATTACCAACCTTCAAAAAGCCTATGAGACTGAAGGTAAACAATTGGTATCGGACTTTGAAAAGAACATAACACTCGCCATTATCGATGATAACTGGAAAGAACATTTACGTAAGATGGACGAACTGAAGACCTATGTTCAAAATGCTACCTACGAACAAAAAGATCCTTTGTTGATTTATAAATTTGAAGCCTTTGAATTGTTTAAAACTATGGTTGATGATGTAAACAAAGAGGTGGTATCTTTCTTATTTAAAGGAGAGTTACCCAATCAAAATCCGGATCAAGTACAACAAGCCCGAACGCAAAAAAGGGAAAAAGTACAATTGAGTAAGGCTGAGTTTAATCAAGAAGCGGCCAGAGCAAATCAAACCCAACAGCCACAGATAACCGAAACCATTGTACGTACCGAGCGAAAAATAGGGCGAAACGAACGTGTTACGATTAAAAATGTAGTAAGCGGTGAAAATAAAGAAGTAAAATATAAACAAGCTATTCCTTTATTAGACAAAGGAGAGTGGGTTTTAGTAGAAGAATAAAAAAACAATTTAAAAGAATAAGCATGATAAAAATATATCACAACCCCAGATGTAGAAAAAGCAGAGAAGGACTGGCTATTCTACGGGATGCAAATCTAGATGTTGAAATTATCAAATATTTAGACACTCCACCCAGCGAAAAAGAAATTAAGGATATCCTTAGTAAATTAGGGCTAAAACCTATTGAGTTAGTGCGTACTAAAGAAGCTATTTGGAAAGAAAAATTTAAGGGCAAAGATTTATCTGATGCTGCCATTATTAAGGCTATGCATACCTACCCTAAACTAATAGAACGCCCTATAGTTATTTCTGATGATAAAGCAGCCTTAGGTAGACCGCCAGAGGCCATAAAGGACATTATTTAACGTGAGTTCTAGCTAAACTAAGTCATTACTATTTTTGAAATAGGAGGACTGTAATTCCGTTATTCGTTATTTTGAGTGAAATGAAGTTGAAAAATCTTAGTTTTCAATGTATAGATTCCTCCACTTCGGTAGGAATGACAACGCCCTTCAGTCAGATTGACAACCCAATGTCATCTCGATCATAGTGGAGAGACCTTTCTGATAGTGTTTTAATTAGATCCCTCCTCTTCGGTCGGAACGACAACGCACTTCTATAGAAATGACAATAAAACTTAGCAATAAAACCCATAACTAACTGATATACTGTGTGTATAATAGAATTCATGTTATTTAGTAGTATCCCTTAAAAAAATATATTCTCAAAATAAATATATTGCACAGCAAGCATAAAAAAAAGCCTTTAGAAAACTAAAGGCTTTTTTTATGAGATTTAAAAACTACATCTTATAACTGTGTAATGGTATATGAAGTTCCTGATTTTACAATTTCAAGAACGGCAACATTAGTTCCCCAATATGGAGAAGGGTTAATCATTGTACCATCATATATACCTAAAGTACCATCGGGTTCTCTAGTAAACATTTGATAATTGATATTCCCTGAAGGTGAATAATTAGTCCAACATCTAGCCACAGCCGTATAGGTACCATCAGGAGAAGTACTTGTTAAAGTACACTCTTCAGGGTATCCAAACCAACTGTAATCTACAGATGATCCCCCACTATTATAAATATGTAAATCAATATCGGAATTTTCATCATCCCAATCTAACATAACCTTTAGGTTATCTCCATCTACTTGAGGCAATGCTCTATAAAGAGAAGCCGCTACTGTCAACGGAGTTGAAGAACCTTTCAGCACCACAAGATCAGAAGGTCGGCTATCCATATCGTAAGTATAGTTTGTAGCCGATAAATCAACTTCTACATTTGTAGTAATACCTCCAAAAGGAACAGCACCCGATGGGGCAGGAACATTATAGGTATAATCTATATTACCAACAGATACGTAGTTATCTCCTGCAGGATCTGCCATAATAGTATAGGTATCACCATTATAGGCAATATCGACATCTCTTTCAAAATAGGTAGTACCAGCAGCAAACCCAAATCCGAAGTCAACATTAATAGAATTAGGACCAACTTGAGCCACAACTTCAGTAACATCAGAAGTAGCCATAGGCGCTAAGATAATTTGCGGATTTTGTGATTGAGTAGCCACTTCAGCTGCCGGATCCTCGGTACAAGAATAAAGCGCTGTAGCTGCTATCATAAGAATTAATAATTTTTTCATTTTGATAAATTTATAGTTAATATATTAGAATAAAGACAATGCCGGATTCTGAACATCAGTAATCGTAAATGTGTTCCCTGACTTAACAAATTTAAATGCTAAGTTAAAGTTTGAGTTTCCAGCTAAAGTAGCACTATATGATTCTACAACATCAGGATCCACACCCGGATTTGCATTCGGATAAATAACCGTAATCGTGAAAGGCACTACAGCATCAGCAGCAGTCCAAACTCTTGGTAAGACGGTATACGTACCATCAGCAAACGAAGTTGGCATAGAGATACTTTCATATGCAGAAACAGATTGACTGGCATCCCAAGCGGAAGCTGGTGGATCGTCAGCACCCCATAAATCCAAATCATTAACATCAGGGTTTGCCCAACTTAAGACAAATTGAATATCTGTTGAAGTAGCAGCAGGAACATCTAGCGCAATAACTTGTGCAGACTTAGCCGCCTGGTTAATTGTACCATGTTCTTTATTGGCTACAGCATTTTCAACAGTAACCGCATTTAAATCTACAGAATAGTAAGCTCCAGGGCCCATAGCTAAAGAGAAGCTAGAGGTATTAGAACCGGACATAACGACAGCATCATCTGCTCCGTTAAAAGTATATTCCACCAAAGCACTCTCAGTAAAAGTATCGGTAGCTGTTACGTCTAAAGAAAAAGAAGTATCGGTTGTTGGTACATAGGTAACACCACCCGGAGATAGGGAAACCTCTATTTCAGTTACAGGATCAGCTTCAACAGGGTAGTCATCATTTATAACACAAGAGGTAAAAAACAATGCAATACTAGCTAAAGCTAAAGGTATTAATTTTATTTTTTTCATAATTTAAGTATATTAATATTTAGTTATTATTTTAAAGTAAATCCTAGTCTTGCAAACAAGAATCTTCCACCAATTCCGAATTGTTGCGATCTACGAGAGTAGATAAATCTACCACTACTTTGGTTTGCTCCGATGGTTTTGTCCGGATAAAGATCAAACAGGTTGTTGGCACCAACAGATACTTTAAACGTATCACTAAAGTTATAGCCTAAAGATACATCAGTAACTACTTTAGCACTGTATACTTGTTGATTTGCCACATTACTAGTAGCTTCTGTTACCTCTCCAAAATAGGTATTTCTCATAAAGAAATTTAATTTATTAGAAGAAAGTGTATTGGCCAAATTCATTTTAAGACCGGGAACTGCATCTTCTAAATATACGCGTGCTGCTTCGTCAAAATACGTACTCTCTTGACCCGCATTAACCAATACTTGAGAGGAATGAATATCATCCACTTTTTTCGTTTCTGAGAAGGTTGCTGCAAAATCATTTTTTAATCTCCATTTGCTACCTAGGTTCGCTTGATGCGTTAATACCACATCAATACCTTTTGTATTGGTATCGATAGCATTGGCAAAGAAAGCCGCTTTAGTAGCTCCTGCTTGATCGAATAAAGTTTGTAGTTCGGGAGTAGTTGGTCTAAAAGTACCTGTCAACACCACTCTATCTTCAATAGCTACAAAATAACCATCAACAGAAAGTTTTAAATTCGCTTCAGGAATTTTTCCGGTAAATCCGATAGAAACACTTTGTGAAACTTCTTCTTTTAGTTTAGGAATTCCTAAAATTTCGGCTACTTTACTATCATTAGCAAATAAACCTACCTCACTAGGTACACCATCTACAAATAAAGTAGAAGTAGAATTAAAATAAATTTGGTGTAAAGAAGGAGCTCTAAATCCTGTATTTACAGCAGCACGGAAATTCAAATTATCACTAATTTTAACACGAGTGGCTAATTTATAATTTAAGGTACTTCCAAAATCAGAATAGTTTTCGAAACGTAAAGCACCTGTCAATAAGAAATTATCGGTAAAATTAGCTTCTAAATCAGTATAGGCTGCAAAACTATTACGGTATTGTGATAATTCATTCTCCGGTCTGAATCCAGGGAATACTTGTACACCACCCGGTCTTGCACGACCAAAGAAATCCGTTGGTAAAACTTGAGAGTCATTAGTAACTACATCACCATTAATATCGTAAGTAGCCCAAGAGCCTTCTTCACCGGCAACTATAGCATAATTTTCAACTCTGTACTCTAAACCGGCAGCAACATTTAATCCTGCACCAAGCGCCTCTTCATAAAAATTAGTGAAATCTAAGTTGGTTGTATTCTGAGCAAAAGAAAAACCACCTGAATTATACGATGTTTTAGAACTTAAACCTTTAGAAGCATTAAAAGAATTAGAAATCGTATACATAAAACTATTAGTTCCAAACGTATTACTGAAATCTACATCCCAGTCCCCTATTTTACCTTTAATACCCGCTGTTAAAGACTTATCTTTAATGTCTGAATTAATTTCCGGTAAGAAACCATTAATATATTGTGCCGTATAGGTTCTGTTTTGATTTGGTAATCTAAAGAATCCGGCAGCATTACCTGCACGCATACTCATACCCATATTCGCATATACTTCAGCACCACTATCCCCTAAAGGCAAAGCCATATTAGCAAAGAAGCGTCCACCTCTAAGAGCCGATTGTCCAACACGCATTAAGAAATCTTCACGTGTTAAACCACGTTGTGATAAAACTGCTTCAGTAAAATCTATTGGAGATCCTGTAGCAGGATTTGTCAAAACATCTGCAATACCTTGTAAAGAAGATGCTCCATTGATAGCACCAGCTAACTGCGATGTAAATACACCATCATTAGCTAATTCATTCGCAAAGAACTGTGCTTGTGCTAAAGAAATGTTATCAACACTTTCTCCTGCTTGATAGGCTTTCCACTCAATGGCATTCCATCCGTGGAAGATTGCACCATTATAGGTACCCATTCTACTAAAATAATCACGAGTATCAAAATCTCCGGTAAAGTTGATAAATCCACCATTATCACCTAATTTGATACCATAATTTACACTGGTATTAACGGTACCACCATCAACACCACCTTTAAGGAAGTTTGCATTTTTAGTAAAGTTAGCACCTGAAGTTACAGTAACATCAAGCTCACCTGTATTTTCTTTTAAGATAATATTGATTACACCGGCAATAGCATCAGAACCATACTGTGCAGCAGCACCGTCACGTAAAACCTCAATATTTTTAATGGCAGCAGCAGGAATGGCATTTAAGTCTGTTCCTACATTACCACGACCAAAAGTACCGTTGACATTAATTAAAGAAGAAGTGTGTCTTCTTTTACCATTGATTAATACTAAAACTTGATCAGGACCTAAGCCTCTTAATGAAGCCGGATCAATATGGTCAGTACCATCTGAAATAGTTTGTGTATTAGATGAAAAAGAAGGAGCCACATAATTTAAAATTTGATTTAAATTAACTTGTGGGCTACTTGATGTCAATTCTTTTACATCTAAAACATCCACAGGTACAGGAGAATCCATCGCTAAACGCGCTTCTCCACGACTACCTACTAGTACAACCTCATCTAGGGTTACACCAGATTGCATCATTACATCATGTGTAGTTGAACCGTCTGCGAGAAACTCTTGTTTGTTAAACCCTACAAATGAATAAACCAGCACATCTCCATTGGATACAGCTAACGAATATTTTCCGTCAAAATCTGTAGATGTACCATTAGAAGTTCCTTTAATTACAACAGAAACCCCAGGTAATGGTTGACTTTGATCATCTGTTACCGTACCGCTTACCGTATACGATTGTGCTAAAGCACCAACAGAGATAAAAAGAATCATTACTAAAGCATAAATTTTTGATCTCATAAATTAAAATATTAAAATGGTTAATTAAAATTAACGCAAATATAACGCTTTTTGTAAATAAACCAAGGTTTGTTTAACATTTTAATAACAAATGACTTCTAAAAAAATGGAGCTTAAGAGAAAAAAATCAGGAAAACGCTTTCCGTTTACGAAAGATAAAGTAAAATCCAACTAGTATCATCGGAATACTAAGCCATTGTCCTGTATTTAGACTCCACTGTTGTCGCTCTTCTAATTGAGCGATCTTGAAGAATTCAATAATAAAACGAACCGACCACAACAATACCATAAAAACACCAAATAGATAGCCTTCTTTTATTCGTTTATCCGTTTTCCAATAAATAAACCACAGTATAACAAAAACAAGCGAATAGCTCAATGCTTCGTAAATTTGAGTAGGATAACGTGGCGCTGTATCAAAAGCTTTAAGAACTTCGTCGTAATGTCTATGAAAAATAAACCCAAAATCGGTTCCGGTGTATTTCCCTACAATTTCCGAGTTCATCAAGTTTCCTATACGTACAAAAGAACCTCCAATAGCAACCGGAATAACAACTCTATCTAAAATCCAAAGAATAGATTTTTCCGGTAATTTGTATTTTTTATATAAAAACATGGCTATTACAATACCAATAGCTGCGCCATGACTGGCTAAACCACGGAATCCGGTAAACTGAAAAGGATTAAACTTAACCGGCAACAAAATTTCAAGCAAATGATCTTTATAATACCCCCAGCTATAGAAGAAAACATCTCCTAAACGAGCACCTAACAAAGTGGCAATAACTGTATAAATAAACAAGGAATCTACCAATTCTACGGAAACCTTATCATTTTTATATAATTTTTTCTCGATAAAAATACCCAATAAAAAAGCCACGACAAACATCAAACTATAATATCGTATGGCAACAGGGCCTAACTGGAATAGTATTGGTGATGGATTCCAGTCAATACTTAATAATACATTCATATACACTTAAATTAGTATTTAGAAAAAAACCTTATTTACTTGTTATTTGCAAGGATATAACGGATTACTTTCTCCATTAAATGCACACGATCTCTACCACGAACATTATGAGGATGCATAGGATAGGTAAAGAAATCGACCTGTACATTTTGATCAACGGCTTCTTTTAATAGGGTCATACTATGTTGTGGCACTACGGTATCATCTATACTACCGTGAATGAGTAAAAGATTCCCTTCTAGGTTTTTGATATACTTATGAACTCTAGTATTTTCATAGCCTTCCGGATTTTCTTGAGGGGTATCCATATAGCGTTCTCCATACATAACTTCGTAGTATTTCCAATCGGTTACCGGACCTCCGGCAACACCGGTGGTAAAGACACCCGGATGTCTTAACATCATAGAAATGGTCATAAAGCCACCATAACTCCATCCGTGTATAGCCATTCTATCACTATCTACATAAGGTAGTGTTTTTAAATAGGCTACACCGGCCATCTGATCTTCCATATTTACGCCTCCTTGATTGCGATGAATACCACTTTCAAAAGCAAAACCCCTATGTGAAGAACCTCTGCCATCAACGGTAAAAACAATATAATCTTTTTCAGCAGCTAAATAATCCATCCATAAGGAAGCCCCTCCCATCCAAGTATCGGTTACTAGTTGTGCATGAGGGCCACCATATACATATACTAAAACCGGATATTTTTTGGTCGCATCAAAGTTCACCGGTTTAATAATTCGGGCTTCTAAATCCATCCCATTTTTGGCTTTTAGTTTTACAAACTCTGTGGCACCTAGAGCATAATCTTTTAATGGATTTTCAGCCTCTAACAACACCTTACATTCTTTAGATTTGGTGTCTATAACCGCTTGTTTTCGAGGGACTGTTAAACTAGAAAAATTATCGAGTAAATACGTACCCGATGTACTGAGTTGTGTACGATGGGTTCCCTCTTTCTTTGTGATTTGTTGGTATTTACCATTCGATAAATTAACTTTAAATACTTGCAGTCCTTTAGGATCCTCTCCTGTAGCTTCGACAAATACATATTTTCCTTTAGCATCAAAACCAAGTATTTGGGTTACAACAAATGAAAAATTAGTGATTGCTTTAGATTGGTTAGAAAGCAAATCGTATTGATACACATTCATAAAACCATCACGCTCACTTAACCACAAAAAGGTGGTATTAGAATTTGGCAGAAACAAGGATGGTGTTTCCGGCTCTACCCACTTATCATTTGTTTCTTCGAAAAGAGTTTTTACTTTTTTACCTGTGGCAACCTCATAGTAATTAAACCACATATGATTTTGTGCCCGATTGACCTCTGCCAAGGTGATATATTTTTCATCGGGTGACCAACCTAAATTGGTTAAATAATGCTCATCGGAGGTATCAATTTCTAAATAACTTGTCTTTTGGGTCTTGGTATTAAATAGGCCAATCTTTGCTTTTTCACTCCCCTGCCCTGCCATAGGATATTTTATTGACTTTAAGGATGCCGGATAGGTGGTGATATCTACCAAAGGATAATCGGTTACATTACTTTCGTCTTTTTGATAAAACGCGAGATAATTTCCTTTAGGTGACCAAAAAGTTCCTTTGGTAATTCCAAACTCACTACGATGAATGGCTTGTCCGGATACGATATTTTTATCTTCAAAATCTGTAACCGGTACTTTGGTTGTAGTGGACGTACTTATATACAAATTGTTATCTATGGTATAGGCTACTGATTTGTTTTGATTGCAATAATCAAAATTAGCCGATGTAGAAGGATATTCCAGATGCTGTTTGGGCGACATATCTTTATAGTCAAAGACTTCAAAAGCCGATGGGGTTTGAAAAACAACTTGATTTTCTGTTACCGTTTGAAAATATGGTAATCGTTTTAGATCGGGATAGGATTTTTTTAAATCATCGAATGTAATATCCGCTACTTTTTGATTGTTGTAATCCTTAATATGATATGCGTTTTTCTCCAAATAGCTATAATGGTCGCTATTGCCAACCCATTGCAGGGCTCTAAGGCTTTTAGGATATAAACCTTTATAATAGCCTAAAACGGCGTCATCAATAGTTAAATGCTTTTGTTGGGCAAAAACCTGTAATCCTAATACAATACATACGAATGTTATAAATTTTTTCATCAATTTGATATTTTATATTTATACGATAATCTAAACTTTCAAAGTAGCTAAATACCTATTTAGAATAGCTACAAATGTACATTATTTTTCCTTTACTCTTCTACCAAGCTTTTACGATCAATTCTAGCCACAATAGGAAAATGATCGGAGTATTTATCCCGATAGGCTTTAAAATGATTTATTTTGACTTTTTGATTTACCATAATAAAATCAATCCGTAAGGGAAAGGCAAAATCAAAAGTTTTGTCAAAACCTTTACCGGCCTCTACATAGGCGTCTTTTCGTCCCTTTAACACACTTCTATACGGCCAAGAAAATGCTGTATTATTAAAATCACCGGCAATAATTATGGGGTAATGCACCTCTTCTTGGTGAGCTAAAAATTTTGTTACTTGTTCTTGTTGTTTGTGAAAAGCCTTACTAATTCGATGCCGTAATTTTGTCGCACTCTTTTGTCCAAAATTTTCCTTATTTGGATTTAGTTTTAAGGATTGTAAATGCATATTATAAATGCGTATGGTATCCTTTGCAATTAACACATCGGCAAACAAAATATTATTATCGGTTTGTTCAAAATCCAGACTTCCCTTACGGAGTATTTTATAATTTGAAAAAATAGCCTGTCCTAAATGATGATTCTTATCGCTATAGACAATATACTTATAAGGAAAATGTTTTTCGATCTGCTCATTTTCTATATATTCTTGCATACAGAGAAGATCTGGTGCTTTTTTTTCGATGAGTGTGGTTATTTTTTGTGGAATACTGTCTTTTGGAATCCATTTATATTTATTAAAAAGGCGCACATTATAGCTCATGACCTTAATATCGTCGACCAATAGGTCTTTTTTACCCGATATTTTATAAAATCGAGCCAAATTTGGAAATCCAACTGCCAGAATAATAAAGGATAAGAAGAAGGTTCTACTGAGCTTTAATAACCAAAACACAAGAAAAAACAAATTGATAAGTATCAATATAGGGGTCAGCAAACTTATTCCGGCAAAACTCCCTAGACGTTCCGGTTTGATATATGGAATAACAAAGGCCAGCAAAAGCAAAAAGGCAAAAATACTATTGCTATAATAGCCTAGTTTGTACCAAAAAGAATAACTTTTTTTGCGCTTCATTAATGATTTTTTTGATTGAATAAGAAGGCTTTCTCTTCTTTACTCAGTGCCTCATATCCCGATTTACTGATTTTTTCTAAGATCGCATCCACCTGTTGCTGATTTTCTTTCTTGCTGCGGTAACTCTGTTTCGTTTTTATCTTATTTTTATATACCTTTTTAAATGGAGATGGCTTTTTCTTAAAACGAAATGCTAAACGGTTTGAAAGAAAGGTGCCTTCCTTGAGATAGGAAGTCAATACAAAACCAATTAGTGCCCCTCCTAAATGTGCCATACCGCTTCCCGCATTAATTCCGGCTGCGGTAAAGGCACTTAACACAATCCAAATAGCTGCCAAAACCCACAATTCAACACTCCCTATAAAACGAAATCGGATGGCATAATGGGGTATTTTAGTTGCCAATCCTATAAGTACTGCGGTAACTGCTGCTGAGGAGCCTATTAAAGAATAGCCGGTAATTGATTTTGAAAAAGCATAATAAGACACAAATAAGAATCCACCGGTTAGCAAACCTAAAAAGTAGTATACGAGTAGTTGTTTTGAGGTGAAAAAATCCAAAAACAATTGTCCTATAAAGTACAGAATTATCAGATTCGACAGAATATGGAAAAATCGCATATGAATAAACGCATAAGTAACAATACTCCAAGGTCTCGTTATCAGTTCGGAGTATGAAGAGGGTAAAGCAAACCAATGTGTACTAAAACCGGGGAAAAGTACACTGAACACAAAAAAGAACACGTTGGCATAAATAAGTTTCTCGACCGTATTGGCCGCCTTAACGTGTTGTTGTATATCCCTAATTATATTCACTTTACAAAATAGTTCTTATTGCGATCTGAGTTTAATACTCCATTCAAATTCAAAAATAGAGACTTGATCTCCTTGTTCATTACGTGCCGTGGATTGTAAAACAAAAGTTTGTCCTTTGCCCGATTGTATAGCCTTTTCTATGGCCTTGTCAATTAGTGCTCCATCTGTACAGGTAAACTGAACCACCCCTGTTCCTTTTTTTGTAAATTCTGCCGATTGTTTTACGACAAGCATCGCTATATTTTGGTTACTTTCTTTAATTTTTTTCATCACCAATACACCTGTAGAAAGTTCGGCTGCCATAGCCTGTACGCCATAATAAAGAGAGTTAAATGGATTTTGATTAATCCATTTGTGCGTAACACGTACCACAGCTTTATTCGCTTCGATCTTTTTTACTCTTACTCCTGTAAAATAGGCAGAAGGAATCTTAAATAGTAGAAATTTATTCAGTTTTTTAGTTGTAAAATCCACAGTTTTAAAATTTCTCGCAAATTACTAAATTAGTTTGATTCTGCTATTTTATCACCTCAGAAAACTGTCTTAAAGTTTTCTGATATCTTGTAGGTCTATCCAAAATCTTAAAAAAAATAGTTTAGATTGAGTTAGGGATTGATCAGTCTAATTAATAATAGGCACTATTCATCAAATAAATAAGCACTCCGGTAAAACTGACATATAACCATAGGGGGAGTGTCCAACGGGCTATTCTTTTATGATTTACAAAATTCTTTTGTACGGCATACAACAAGGTAATCATTATTAAGGGAACAATTACAGCGGCGAGAATAATATGTGTTAACAAAATAAAAAGGTAAATCCCCTTTAATAAACCCGTTCCACCAAAAACAGTAGGCGGTGAAATAAAATGATATAACAAATAGGAAATCAAAAAGAAAAAAGTAAAGAGTAGCGCAAGGAGCATAAAAAATATGTGATATTTTTTATGTTTCTTCTTAATAGCCATATAAGAAATTATCAATGCCGTAAAACTCAAGGCGTTAAACACCGCATTAAGTTGTGGCAAGAAGGCATACTTTTCTCTATCCTCCACATAAAAATCTGGCGCATAAATACTTAGCAAGACCAAAATAAGGATAAAAAAACTAAATATACCAATAATAAACTTCTGACTAGTTTTCATTTTTCTACAAATTACTGTTGTAAAATTAGGCTATATCTTTTTATTCAACAAATTTAGATATAAATTTAATTGATACCTTTATAACGAAAAACTATTTAACAAATTTTTAATGTAACCTATATTACATTATGTTTGCAAAAACGAATCCTTTTTAGCATACTTTAATGATTAAGCGTCTCCAGACAAAATTTTCTCATTACAAAAAACTGACCAAGTTTCATGTAGATATTGTGGTTTCCTTAACCGCTATTTTTGGCTATTTGGTAGGACGTGGTGCGCATTCGATAGATTATGCGCTACTGCTTCCACTCTTTATAGGTGGATTTTTGGTCACCGCCACAGCACATATCATCAATCAACTCATTGAACAACATTTAGATGCTCAAATGAAACGAACGGCTGAAAGGCCTTTAGTTACAGGTAGTATTTCTAAAAAGGAGGCATTACTAAGCGCCCTAATAATGAGTACTTTGGGGTTATTACTTCTGTATTTTGGGGTACACCCTTTTGCCGCTTTTATTTCTTTAGTTTCTTTAATAATGTATGCTTTTATCTATACTCCTTTAAAGCAAATTAATCGTGTTGCGATTTGGATAGGGGCTATACCGGGCGCCTTACCTATATTAATTGGCTATGTTGGCGCAACGGGAAGCATTGACCGTTTGGGTATCTTACTATTCCTTTTTCAAGTCGCTTGGCAATTACCCCATTTTTGGGCTATTGCATGGTTGTGGAACACCGAGTATCAAAAAGCCGGTTATGATTTATTACCCACTCCGGGTGGTACAAATTTTCGTAATGCCTTACTGACCTTTTTATCGGTTGGTTTGTTATACCCTTTGCTCTTTCTTTTATGGCGTCAAGGGGATATCACACTTACTGTTTTTATCGTTTTAGTTGTACTAACACTGCTATTTACGCTTCAAGCTTACCTCTTATTAAAAAAACGTACCATAGATGCAGCTTATAGGCTTATGAAAGCTTCTGTTATTTATCTACCTCTTGTTCAACTCCTATTAGTATATAATTTTAGTAACTTTTAATATTATGAATATATTTCCTGAAAATGCCAGTAGTTATGGCGCTGAAATTGATTTTATTTTTTGGTTGATTACCATTGTTGTTGCCGTGGCAGGCGTGGTGGTATTGTTTTTGGTATTGTATCCTATTTTCAATAGAAAAAAAGACTACACAAAAGAACAGCGCTATCTTAAAGGTGACAATTTTAAGCAATTGAGATGGATTTATCTCGGTATAGTTTTGTTGGCTATAGCTGATTTTTCTTTCTTGTTCAAAGAAGAATCAACTTGGACTAAAATTGAAGAAACGCTGCCGAATAAGGATTTGCACATTGCGGTGATCGGGAGGCAATGGATGTGGGAATTTGTATATCCGGGTCCAGACGGCAAGTTATATACTGATGATGATGTAAAAGCCATTAACCAACTTCACATACCGGTCAATGCAACGGTTCATATGGACATTCAAGCCTATGATGTAATTCATAGTGTATTTATACCCAATGCCCGTTTTAAACAAGACGCCCTTCCCGGTCGAAGCATTACGAGATGGGTTAAAATGACCAAAACAGGAGAATATCCTCTGACTTGTGCCGAGATTTGTGGTATTGCTCATGCAAACATGAAAGCGACCATAACGGTAGAAAGTGAAGAAGATTTTAATAAGACAATCGCAAAACTTTATAAAGAATAACAACTATGAATACACATCAAAAACACGGTTTTTGGCACCGTTACTTTTTCTCTTTAGACCATAAAGATATAGGATTTCAATATATGCTTACCATCTTTTTTATGGTAGCCATTGGTGGTTTCTTTGCGTATGTTTTCCGTATGCATTTAGCTTTTCCGGATATGGAAGTTCCCTTATTTGGTCTGGTAACCAATACAGATTATAATATGCTTATTACCAACCACGGCCTTATTATGATGATGTGGCTGGCTTTGGGTATGCTATTAGCGGTTGCCGGTAACTATCTTATACCCATACTTATTGGAACTGATGATATGGCTTTTCCAAAACTAAATAAATTATCCTATTGGTTTTTTCTAATTAGTGTTATTTTGATGGTTACCTCCTTTTTCTTACCCAAGGGTGGGGTTCGTGGGGGATGGACTATGTATCCTCCCTTATCGGTAGGCGATTTTGGGTATAATACCCCTTATGCCACATTTTCTGATCGTTTTTTCTCATCAAACTCTTTCGTTTTGTTGGCTATTGTATTTGAGTTTACCGCATTGTTAATGGGTGGTGTTAACTTTTTTGTAACCACACTAAACAAACGTGCCAAAGGCATGACCCTTATGAAAATGCCATTGGTTGTTTGGATGATAAATATCGCTAGTGTATTATTTATGTTTTCGGTAGGACCATTAGTAGCCGGAACTTTTATGTTACTTTTAGACATCAATGTAGGTACAGGATTTTATGATCCCTATCGTGGAGGTGATCCTCTATTATGGGAACATTTATTTTGGTTTTTTGGCCATCCGGAAGTGTATGTTATCTTACTACCACCACTTGGGATATTGGCAGAAGTGATTAGTGTCAATAGCCGCAAACCATTATTTGGTTATAAATTCATTTTAACTATGACATTAATTGCAGCAGTACTCAGTATGATGGTTTGGGCACATCACCAATTTGTTTCCGGTATAGACCCAAGAGCAGCAACCGTTTTTAGTATTTTTACCATCATTATTTCATTTCCTTTTGCAGGTATTATTTTGGCCTATATTGCCACGATGTGGTATGGTAAACTCCGCTTTAATCTACCGATGAAATGGGCTGTTGGATCTGTGGTATTATTTACTTTATTGGGTGGTTTTACAGGACTTCATCTGGGCGCATCGGTATTTGATATTTATGCTCACGACACCTCGTTTGTCGTAGCACACTTTCATTATACATTATTTCCAACCGTAATCTTTGGTAGTTTTGCCGGTATTTATTACTGGTTTAATAAGTTCTCCGGAAGAGAATTAAATAAAACCTTAGGTAACCTCCATTTTTGGCTTACTTTTATTTTCTTTAACGGGTTTGCTTTTCCTTTATTCCTTTTAGGCTTAGCCGGACAACAACGTCGAGTTGCCAATTATAGCCAAATCGAGTTTTTGATGCAAGATCCGTTACCCTTGTATAGACAAATAGCGACTATTAGTGCCGTTATTTTGATACTGACACAATTTATATTTCTATTTAATTTTATTTGGTCTTTACTAAAGGGTAAGAAAGTAAGCACGGATAATCCTTGGGAAGCGAACACCTTAGAATGGCAAACAAGTTCTCCCCCACCTCATGGGAATTTTAAAACGTATCCTATTGTATATCATGGCCCTTACGAGTATAATATACCGGATAGAGATACGGATTTTACACCTCAAAACGAAAAATAGTTTTATTTCCTGATACAGTAGCTATAAGGCGTTTAGAATCTAAATATTTAAAACAAAAAGATAAACTGATGAAAAATAGTTCTAAAAAAATAACGTGGAGACAAATTCCTCAAGCTCGACTGGCTGTTTGGGCCTTAATAGCAGGAGAATTTGCCATTTTTGGCGGATTAATTGTCTTATATATTTTAAACCGATTAAAGTATGAAAGCTGGGGCGAAATGGCACAACACACCAACGTAATTGCAGGGACCATCAATACGTTTGTATTGTTAACCAGTAGCTTTTTTGTCGTTAAAGCACACGAAGCCGCAGTGCATAAAGATAAGCAAAAAATAAAACTTTGGATTTGGCTGACCATTGCTTGTGCTTTTATGTTTCTGGGTATAAAAACCTACGAATACACTCATGAAATTATGCATGGGTTTACCTTGCCCGGTAATGCATTATTAGCAGAAGGGAAAACAGTAGAAGTAATGTATTGGTCTTTTTACTACACGATGACCGGTTTACACGGTTTACACGTAATAGCGGGCGCATTGGCTTTGTTTTTTGTGATGCGTAAAGTAACCAAAACTGAAGAAAATTACCATCATATAGAAGCTGCCGGTCTCTATTGGCATATGGTTGATATTGTTTGGATCTTTTTATTTCCGTTAATCTATTTAATTCATTAATACACGTATCATTATGAGTGCACAACATACACCACCTCCAGGTTTAGAACACGAAGTTTTAGTACCTCAAGATCCGGATTATCACGGACATCCTAATTATCTAAAAATCTATATTAGCTTATTAATACTGTTTGCCATTACCGTTTTTGCTTCTTTAATTCACAGCCCCCTACTGGTATTTATTGTAGTATTTGTCATTTCTATTGTTAAAGCTAGCATGGTTTTACTCTATTTTATGCATTTAAAATGGGAACCCAAACTCATTTGGTTACTTCTAGGCTTAGCACTAATGACCCTTTTATTTTTAATTATTGGACTGTATCCGGATGTAGTACCCATAACTCGTTATTTAATCCCTAAACCTTAACCCATTATGAACAGTATATCGACGTCTATTACTGAAACACAAAAACCACCCGTTTCGGGAAGTCTAATTGCCGTAATCATGGTAATTATTGTGGAGATGATGTTCTTTGGCGGATTAGTTAGTGCTTATATACTAGCAGAAGCCGGTCAAATAGAATGGCCACCGGCCGGTCAACCTCGACTACCCTTTTGGCTTACTTTTGGCAATATGATTATCTTACTCCTGTCAGCCTATACCATGTGGCTCTATATTCATCGATTAAAGAAAGAAATTGTTGCCCCTATCTATCTTAAACTGAGTGTATTTTTAGGTAGCCTATTCTTTCTTATTCAAGGTTATGAGTGGGCTAGAATTTTACTCTTCGGGATACAGACACAAGCCAGTTTATTTACGTCATTTTTCTATACCATTATAGGCTTACACGGATTTCACGTGTTGGTTGGACTCATCATTCTACTCTATATTTGGAGAAAAATGTCTACTCAAAAAGTTGAAAACCAATATAATTATGCCGTTAGTGCGGGTACTTTTTGGTTTTTTGTAGTAGCTTTATGGCCTATATTATATAGTTTGATTTATTTGAATTGATGAAAAAATACAGACTGACTCTTTTTGTAATTCTATTCAGCACTGCCTACAGCAGGGCTTGTAGTACTTGTAATGTAGAATTTAGTGCTGAAGAACAAGCTGCTTTTATTGTAGCGACAGGCTTACTTATCCTTATGCCTATAGTTGGCGGTTGGGCCTTATTTCGTTTTTTAAAGAAAAAATATCACTAATGTTTAAAATAGCTAGTTACACCGGACTTCTTTTAGCACTAATGCTTAGTTGTACACATCCTGAAAGAAAATTATTAGTTCTATCTAAATACAAACTTGTCGACAAAGACACCGTGTACCAAAAGATACCTCCCTTTACTTTTATGAATCAAGATAGTATTGCCTATAGCAGTAAAAATCTGGAAGGTAAAATACACGTAGCTGATTTCTTTTTTACATCCTGTCCGGGTATTTGTCCGGTGATGAGCTCGCAAATGCAGCGTTTACAAGAAATGACCAAGGATATAGGGGATCAATACCAGCTTGTCTCTTTTAGTGTAGATCCGGATAGAGACCGCCCCTCAGTATTAAAAAAATACGCACAAAACCATCGTGCAGATCTAAAACGTTGGGTATTTTTAACCGGAGCCATGGATAGTATCTATAAAGTAGGTATAAAAGGCTATTACTTAGGGATGCAAAAAGACAGTACCGAACCGGGCGGTTATTTACATTCGGGCAAGTTTGTATTAGTTGATAAAAAGGGCTTGATAAGGGGTTATTACGATGGCACCAATGTCAACGAGGTAAACCAATTAAAAGAAGATTTACAGCTATTACTCAAAGAAACCCATTAATGGTACAATCTGCAAACAAAGCCATTGCCTATTGGTTACTAATTGGCGCTGTATTGATCTTAGGGATGGTGGTACTAGGAGGAATTACCCGATTGACACATTCAGGTTTATCTATCGTTACTTGGCAACCCATTAAAGGGGTTTTACCTCCCTTAAACGAACAAGAATGGCAACAGGCATTTGATGCGTATAAACAAATACCGGAATACCAAAAAGTCCACCACTATTTTGACTTAGATGATTATAAAAAAATTTTCTTTTGGGAATATCTCCATCGTATGTTGGGGCGTTTTCTAGGAATTGTCTTTTTTCTTCCCTTTTTATACTTTTTATATAAAGGTAAACTCAAGAATCGAAAATTACGCAAGCGGCTATTGCTTATTTTTTCACTGGGTGGCCTACAAGGATTAGCCGGTTGGTATATGGTAAAGAGTGGTCTTGTAGAAAACACCAGTGTCGATCATATACGATTGGCACTACATATGAGTATTGCGCTTCTCGTCTTGTCGGTTATTTTTTGGACAATCTTAGAACTGCTCTATCCCACAAACAAAATTTCTGATAGAATAAGTCCTAAAATTAATAAAACCACTAAATTTTTAATGGGGATTATTATTATTCAAATTATTTACGGTGGTTTAACCGCAGGACTAAAGGCAGGCTTTGTTTTTCCTACTTACCCTAAAATGGGAAACCAATATATCCCTGAAGTAGCCTTACAAAGCTTTAGAAACGAAGGGTTATCTACTTGGATTAATGACCCGGTTTGGGTACAGTTTATCCACCGGTGGGTCGGTTTCTTTATTCTTATTGTTATTTGGTATTTTGCCTATACATTTGTGAAGAGAATAAAAATAAAAACCTTAAAAATTAGTTTTTTAAGTCTTGTAGCCCTAGTGAGTTTGCAATACCTTTATGGTGTACTCATTCTAATCTACAAAGTACCTGTTTGGTTAGCCGTTCTACATCAACTCAATGCCTTTTTGCTCTATTTAAGTTGCATAGCAAGCCTCTATTTCTCCCATTACAGGAGTAATCGTTTTTCATAAACATACCTGTTTAATCCCTACAGTAATTGGGTAAAGTCACTATAATCATTTAATTGGACATTACTAAAAATCCGTTGTAATATGTTAAAAATATGTTAATATATAGTACTTTGTTTTGCATAGTACTATATAAAAGCTATATATTTGCAATGTCAAATACTAAAACACCAAAAAAATGATTACATCACAAGAAAAAAGTAATGCCATGTTCATTCATCTTTCTGCATTTGCCAGTTATCTCATTCCGTTTGGAAGTATTCTAGCTCCGCTAATTGTATGGCAAACGACCAAGAAAGAAAGCCAGTTTATCGATACTCACGGTAAGGAATCCGTAAATTTAAATTTAAGTTTTTTACTCTATAGTATTATAGCCATTGTAGCGCTGTTAGCTTCTATTTTAGGAACTGTATTTAGCGGGATTAATGCCGGCAATACAGAAAATGCAGCAGATATTATTGGAATTCTCTTTAGTGCCGGTGGATTTATCAGTGTTATTGTCGTATTATCCTTATTAGGAATTGTAAAGATTATATTAATTATTATTGCTTCTATAAGAGCCAATCAAGGGGAATATTATAAATACCCACTTAGCATTCGATTTATAAAATAAAAAACCTATGAACACATTAATCGTATTACTCATCACATTTATTCACTTTATCATACAAGTGATTATCTAATAAAAGTATCCACAATGAAAATTGAAAACACCAAAGCACAGATGCGCAAAGGAGTCTTAGAATACTGTATCCTTAGTATTATTAAAGATAACGACGCCTACACTTCCGATATTTTGGCACAACTTAAAGAAGCTAAAATGCTAGTTGTAGAAGGAACGGTCTATCCGTTACTCACCCGATTAAAAAATACCGGACTTTTAAATTATCGTTGGGAAGAATCTACCTCCGGTCCCCCTAGAAAATATTACCAACTAACCGAAAAAGGGGAGCTCTTTTTAGAAGAATTAAAAGCTTCTTGGGAGGAGCTTAATAATGCCGTATTACAACTAACACAACCTATAAAAACAAAGTAATGAACAAGACAATTAACATAAATCTAGGCGGCCTATTTTTCCATATAGATGAGGAAGCCTATGCTAAACTAAAGCGCTATTTAGATGCTATAAATCGATCGTTAAATGATGATCCTCAAGGTAAAGAAGAGATTATTAATGATATTGAACAACGTATCAGTGAACTCTTATCGGAAAAAATTACAGATGAACGTCAAGTTATCAACGAAGAAAATATAGATGAAGTCATTACCATTATGGGGCAACCCGAAGATTATGCCTATGATGACGAGTTATTCCACGAGCCACAAGCTAAAAAAACAACCTATAAAAAATTATTTAGAGACGGAAAAGATAAAATCTTAGGTGGTGTTTCTTCCGGATTAGGCCATTATTTTGGTATAGATACGGCTTGGGTACGTATTATTTGGATTTTAATAACGCTAATTTTTGGAACCGGTATTTTAGTCTATATTGTACTATGGATTATTTTACCCGAAGCTACCACTACTGCAGAAGAGCTAGAGATGAAAGGGGAACCCGTAACTATTGACAATATAGAACGAACCATTAAAGAAGAATATACCAAAATAGAAGAAAAGGTTAAGAATGCCGATTATACCAAGGTAAAATCAGGTTTTCAAGATTTTATAGATACAATTGGTAAAATTCTAATGGTCTTATTAAAAGTGATCGGAAAATTTATAGGAATCCTAATCCTTATTATTGCAGGGGCTACCTTGATAGGAATGCTTATCGGATTATTGGGTTGGATAGGTTCCGAAATACTAGGGTTTGGTAATCAGGTAGTAGAAATCCCAAACTTTTTTAGACATTCGATTGTACCGGAATGGTTACTTACCCTATTCTTATTTATTGCCATAATAGTACCTTTTATCTTTTTATTCATTTTAGGCATAAATGTATTATCTAAAGAAAAAAAGACCTTAGGAATGACTGCCAACCTATCTATGTTAGGCATTTGGATTGTCTCTTTATTCGGTTTGGCTTTTGCCGGAATAGAACACAGCAATAGATTTTCTACCCAAGCCTCGATTTCAGAAAGTAAAGAGTTTGCCGTGGAAGCGAAAGACACATTAAGGATTAGTATGCGTAATGATGACAAGATAGCCAATCGCAAATCACTCTATAGAAGCCGAAATATGGAAATTGTAGAAGATAGCCTTGGTAACGAAAAGTTCTATTGTAGTAATGTAAATATTGATGTTCGTAGGAGTAGTACAGACCAAATAATGGTAAAGGTATTGAAATCTACACGATCCTATAATCAAAAAAGCGCCAAGGAGTCGGCCAAAAAAATCAGTTATTCTTATACGCTAGATGGACGTAACTTGGTTTTAAATTCCTTCTTTTTAACTCCACTAGATTTAGAAAATAATCGTCCAAAAATAGATGTTATCATTTATGTTCCCGTGTCGCAGTATGTCTATTTTGAGACGACCACACAATCCTTTTTATATGATGTAAAGAACATACAAGATGTGTATGATTCGGATATGGTTAACCACTATTTTGTAATGCGTACTACCGGTTTTGATTGTACCGATTGTATTGTAGAAGAAAACACCGATAATGATGTCAATCTTAAAATTAATAATAAAGGGGTAAAACTTTCCGTTAAAGATGGTAAAGAAAAGGTGAAGGTAAACATTGATGAAAATGGAGTTGAGGTGAAGTAATTGAACAAAACTTATATCCGACCATAACTAAAAAACGAGTACGGTAATTGTACTCGTTTTTTATACTATCTTATTTAATACATTTCTATTATTTTGATTTTTTAGGTATAATTATCTCACTATTTTGTATAAGTGTATTAGTATTTTTACCCAATGGCCCAGGTGCCGGTTGAAAACGTAAACTGTTATTAGATATTCTTATACGTCCATCTTCCAGCACATGCGTTTCATCAGCTCTAGTAGCGACAAGAGACCAAGAAAAAGTAACATTTGAATTACCGTCAGCCAATTCTTTTACATCAAAACCTTCTGACGATTTGTTTGTTACATAAACTCCATTACACTCCCCTTCGAGCTGGATAAAGATTTTTATAGGATGTTCATCATCAACACGAATATTCTTACTCAAGTTCGGATCAATATGTATTCGGGCAAAACCATTAGATAATTGTCCAATACCATAATCTTGAAATAAAATTTCAGGAGATTCGGGACAACTCATAGTTAATAAATCATTATTCACTCCCTTTACAATAGTACTTACAGTTCCATTGCCAAGAATTTTTCTATCAGTATTACCATCTTGTTGAACACCTCCAACATAAGCATAAGATCCGTCACTTTCAAAATAGCCTCCAAAACGATCTTGGTTTGTATTAGTAGCTATTCCATAAACACCAACTGAATCTCCAGTAGCAGCAATTCCCGATCCAGCAGTTAAGGTATTAGATGTAGTATCTCCATTACCAACTCCACTAAAACCGGTTCCTGATGAACCTGAAGCAAATGCTACTCCGGCAAGACTTGGAGCATTTAAAGTAGCTCCGGTACCTGATAAATAACTTAAATAACCATTTCCTCCTGTAGCAATTAAACCTGTACCTGAACTATTATCATTATTTGCAATAACACCAATATTTGTACTTCCATCTACAATTCCATATACACCGTAAACGCCCGTCCCAATTACTCCATACGGGCCTTGTCCATATACACCCACACCTGTTCCGGAGGCATAGCCGTTTACAGCATATTCATCGGTATCTCCTACGACTGTAAATCTATCATTAGCCAATGGCGTT
>JANTFW010000025.1 GCA_024763245.1 Flavobacteriaceae bacterium
GGTTATAAAGCTGCGATGCACCTTATTAGTAAAGGCTATAAAAAATTGGGAATTTTAACCACACCAGAACATTTAAAAGTAGGTTCGGACAGAGAAAAAGGCTTTGTAAGAGCCTTACAAGAAAATGGGTTAACTATATATCCTAATTTTGATATTAAAATCGATGAAAGACAGCCGATATCTCCTCAAATAGAAACAATATTTAACCGAAAAGAACTTCCAAACGCCATCTTTGCCGTAAACGAATTTTATGCAGCGACTGCCTTAAAAATTGCCCAAAAGCGAGGCTTACAAGTACCTAAAGATTTGGCTATTATCGGATTTACCGATGGTTTAATATCTAAAATAACCAGCCCCGGGTTAACCACTGTTGCACAACACGGTTATACAATGGGGGTAAAAGCCGCTGAAATAGTTTTACATCGAATTATTAATAAATTAGATGCCAAGACGCATCAAACCACAGTAATTTCGACCAATGTAGTGGAACGCGAATCCAGTTAATTTTAGATATTAAAAAATTATTTATACCTTTGTCTCGTTAAGCGTAGGTCTTAATTTACATTTCACACTTCACAAACACCCGATCTTAATAATAGATAAGGGTATATTTACGTATTAATTTAGTCGCATAGGTATTTTTATTACTAATACATAATGTACGTGTGTGCTATGTACTAAAACAAGACAGATGAAAAAAAGACACCTCAGTTTTTGGGAAATTTGGAATATGAGTTTTGGATTCCTTGGAATACAATTTGGTTTTGCCTTACAAAATGCTAATGCGTCTCGTATTTTTGAAACCCTTGGCGCCAGTATAGACAAAATCCCTATTTTATGGATTGCGGCTCCCTTAACCGGTTTAATCGTTCAACCCATCATCGGTTTTTTAAGTGATCGCACATGGACTCGATTGGGTCGTAGAAGACCCTATTTTTTAGTGGGGGCTATTCTATCCACTTTAGCCTTATTCTTTATGCCTAACTCTCCTGCTCTTTGGGTAGCTGCTTTAATGCTTTGGGTTTTAGATGCCTCAATTAATGTGTCAATGGAACCTTTTAGAGCTTTTGTAGCCGACAATTTACCTAATGAACAACGCACCAAGGGCTTTGCTATGCAAAGTTTCTTTATTGGTGTAGGTGCTGTGGTGGGTTCTATATTGCCCTATATACTTACCAATTGGTTTGATGTAAGTAATACGGCACCAGAAGGGATTATTCCGGATTCCGTAAAATGGTCTTTTTACCTAGGAGGTTTGGTTTTTCTTATCGCTGTACTTTGGACGGTTTTTAAATCGAAAGAGTATTCTCCGGAAGAAATGGAAACTTTTCACAGAAATGATGAAAAAACACAAGATATTACAAATCAAACTATTAACGAGATAAAACAATTACTCGTTGGGGTAAGTATGCTTGTTGTAAGTTTAGCCGGTATATTTTATCTCATAGAGGCCAATCTTGATAAAGAACTCTATATTTTAGTGTCAGGTATTGGTTTTGTGGGTATTTTATTTATTTTGGCATCTATACTTCGTAAAAAGGGCTTTACCAATAGTTTTGTAACGATTACAACCGATTTGTTAAATATGCCGACCACGATGAAACAGCTTGTTTGGGTTCAATTCTTTTCTTGGTTTGCTCTTTTTGCTATGTGGATTTACACCACACAAGCCGTTACAGGACATATTTATAAAGCAACCGATACTACTTCGGCTTTATATAACACAGGAGCCGATTGGGTGGGTGTTCTTTTTATGGTTTATAATGGTGTTGCGGCATTAGTAGCTTTTTTATTACCCGTTATTGCCAAAAAAACCAGTCGTAAAATAACGCACCTTATAGCACTCGTTTTAGGTGGATTTGGTTTAATTTCAATATATTTTATTAGCAACCCCAATTTATTAGTACTCTCTATGGTAGGTGTTGGTATTGCGTGGGCTAGTATTTTATCTATGCCTTATGCTATGTTATCCAGTGCTTTACCCCCCAAAAAAATGGGTTATTTTATGGGAGTTTTTAATTTCTTTATTGTAATTCCGCAATTAGTGGCTGCAACTATTTTAGGTTTTCTGGTTAAAACTTTTTTTAATGAACAACCGGTTTATGCTTTAATTATGGGCGGATTTTCTATGATACTTGCCGGTATCTTAACCCTACGTGTACTTGACAAAAATGAAGACTAAAAAAGCGATTATATTCGATTTAGACGGTGTTATTGTAGATACCGCAAAATATCATTATTTGGCGTGGCGAAAAATAGCCAATGACCTTGGATTTGATTTTAGCAAAGCCGAAAATGAACATTTAAAGGGGGTTAGTCGCGTAAAATCTCTTGAGTTTTTATTAAAAAAAGGAAATATCACACTCACGGAGAAAGAAAAAAACAAGTTATTGGTATCCAAGAACGAGCATTATCTTTCTTTGATTTCCCATATGGACGAATCCGAGTTATTAGACGGAATTAAAACCTTATTACCGGCTTTACACCAAGAAAATATTCCCTTTGCCCTAGGCTCTGCTAGTAAAAATGCCAGACGTATTCTAGACAGCTTACAACTCAGCCCACTTTTTACAGCTATCGTAGATGGTACTGATGTGACTAAAGCAAAACCGGATCCTGAGGTTTTTGTAATTGCGGCTCGAAGAATGTGTTATGCGCCCAAAAATTGTATTGTAATAGAAGACTCTAAAGCCGGTATAGAAGCAGCCAATAGTGTCGGGATGACCAGTATCGGCATTGGAAATGATCAGGTACTTCAAGCTGCAGATTACGTGTTGGATAGCACCCGACAATTGACCCTAGCGTTTATTAAAAATCTACTTTAAAAAATGAATCATAACTATATCATCCCCAACGAATGGTCTATCATTGAGAAAGGCTTTAACAAAGACCAGGTAACAGCCTCTGAGAGTCTATTTAGTATAGGTAATGGGTATATGGGGCAACGGGCAAATTTTGAAGAAACATATTCCGGAGAAACGCTACAAGGTAGTTATATTGGAGGTATTTATTATCCCGACAAAACCCGTGTAGGTTGGTGGAAAAACGGGTACCCGGAGTATTTTGCCAAAGTGCTAAACGCTCCGAATTGGATCGGTATTGCCATTAGGATAAACCAACAGGAACTAGACCTTAATACCTGCCAGATATCTGATTTTTACAGAGAACTAAATATGAGAGAAGGATGGTTAAAACGTTCCTTTAAGGCTACTTTCAATAATGGAAATACAATTGCTGTCCAAAGTATACGTTTTTTAAGCCTATCTCACAAAGAAGTAGGGACTATTCAGTATCAAATTACGCCACTTAACTTTTCCGGAACGCTCCAAATAACACCTTATATAGATGGTGGTATCGTAAATCAAGACAGTAATTATGATGAATCTTTTTGGGAGGTACTGGATATTCAACATACTACCAACGCGGCTTATTTAGTCTCAAAAACCTTGAAGACAAACTTTTATGTTTGTACTGGAATGCAGAATAAATGGTATATCGACCACAAAGAAATACATCCTCAAAAAGAAGTGGTACTATCTGAAAAGCGCATTGATTTTCAATATACACTAGATGTTGCCGAGGGTAAGACCTTGAGCCTTGTTAAATATGCCAGTGTGGTTCAATCGATGAATCATCCTAAAGAAAGCTTACCCAATGTTGCTAGAAAGGTATTGCATAATGCTATAAATATTGGTTTTAATACGCTTTTAGAACAACAAAAAGCAGATTGGGCAGCAATTTGGGAAACAGCAGACATCATTATTGAGGGTGACCTTAAAGCACAACAAGCCATTCGGTTTAACATCTTTCAACTCAATCAAACCTATACCGGAGAAGATTCTAGGCTAAATATAGGTCCTAAAGGTTTTACCGGTGAAAAATATGGCGGTAGTACCTATTGGGATACCGAGGCCTATTGCATTCCTTTTTATCTAAGTACCAAAGATAAGGATGTGGCCAGAAACCTACTAATATACCGTTACAACCAATTGGATAAAGCTATTGAAAATGCAGAAAAATTAGGCTTTACAAATGGAGCTGCTCTCTACCCTATGGTTACTATGAATGGGGAAGAAAGTCACAACGAATGGGAAATAACTTTTGAAGAAATCCATAGAAATGGCGCTATGGTGTATGCCATATATAATTATGTTAACTATACTAAAGATTACCAATATATCGCCGATTACGGTATGGAGGTGATGATTGGTGTGGCTCGTTTTTGGGAACAACGTGCCACTTTTTCTGAATACAAACAGCTTTATGTCATTTTGGGTGTTACGGGTCCAAATGAATATGAAAATAATGTAAATAACAATTGGTACACTAACTATTTAGCCAAATGGTGTCTTCAATATACTTTGGAACAGTTAAAACAACTTGAACAAAAACATCCTGAAGCACACCAACAAATTATTCAAAAAACGGGACTTACTGCCGATGAATTAAAGCAATGGAATAAGGTAGCCCATAAAATGTATTTTCCTCACAACGAAGAATTGAGTATCTATATACAACAAGATGGTTTTCTAGATAAAGAAATAATACCGGTGATCCGCTTACCTAAAAAAGACAGACCCATTAACCAAAAGTGGTCTTGGGATAGAATTTTACGCTCTTGTTACATTAAACAGGCCGATGTACTACAAGGAATCTACTTTTTTGAAAACCAGTTTAGCCCCGAAAATATTGAAAGACATTTTGACTTTTATGAACCTTTAACCGTTCATGAATCCTCATTATCACCTTGTATTCACAGTATTTTAGCTTCAAAAATCAACAAACCTGAAAAAGCCTACGAGATGTATCTTCGTACGGCACGTTTAGATTTAGACGACTACAATAATGAAGTAGCAGAAGGCTGCCACATTACCAGTATGGCCGGTACTTGGTTGGCAATTGTACAAGGTTTTGGCGGTATGCGAAATTTTGATAATATTTTAAGTTTTAACCCAAGCATTCCCAAAGAATGGGTTTCGTATTCTTTTAAGATTAATTACCGTGGTCATACCTTACAAGTCTTTAAAAGCCACCATAAAACCGAAATAAACAATCTTTCTGACACTCCGGTCAGTTTACTGATTGATGGTAAAAAAAAGATTTTATCACCCCATAGTTTACTCGCTGTATAAGATTATGAAAAAAATCATCCTATTAGCCATATTCAGTATAAGTCTGTCGATTTATTCACAAAAAATTGAACGGATAGAGCCCCCATTTTGGTGGGCTGGCATGCAGCATGCTGAACTTCAGATACTCTGTTACGGGAAATCTATTTCTGACTATTCCGTAACAAGCTCTCAAGGACAAATTACGAGTATTAGAAAAACTGAGAATCCTAATTATCTGTTTGTAAATCTTAATACAAAAGACTCATCTCCCGGATTTATCAGCCTTACTTTCAGCCAAAAAGGTCATAAAACTTTTACTAAAGATTACGAATTAAAACAGCGTAAAAAAAATTCAAAATACCGAAAGGGTTTCGATGCTTCTGATGTTATTTACCTCTTAATGCCGGATCGTTTTGCAAATGGAAATAGCAAAAACGACTCCGAAAAGGATATGCTGGAAAAAGTTAACCGAAATTTTGACGGAGGTCGACATGGTGGTGATATTCAAGGAATCCTCAATCATATTGATTACCTCAAAGATTTAGGAATTACCGCGGTATGGAGCACTCCTCTTCTTGAAGATAACGAACCCCGCTATTCCTATCACACGTATGCACAAAGTGACTATTATAGAATTGATCCGCGTTATGGCACCAATGAAAGCTATAAAAATTTAGCCAAAAAATTGCACGAAAACAGCTTGAAACTTATTATGGATTATGTCACGAATCATTGGGGAAGCAAACACTGGATGATTCAAGATTTACCCACCAAAGATTGGATACACTTTTGGGAAGCTACTCCTACCGGATTTCAACGTAGTAATTATAGGATGAGTACACAATTTGACTCTAACGTAAGCCAAACTGACAAAAAGGCTTGTTTAAACGGTTGGTTTGATACCACCATGCCCGACATGAATCAAGCAAACCCCCTACTCCTAGACTATATGATTCAAAATGCTATTTGGTGGATTGAATATGCCGATTTGGACGGTTTACGTGTGGACACCTATTCCTATAACGACAAAGAAGCTATTGCAAAATGGACTAAAGCTATTATGGATGAATATCCTAATTTTAACATTGTAGGTGAAGTTTGGATGCACAACCAAGCACAAATGGCTTATTGGCAAAAAGACAGTAAAATAGGAGCTATTGATAGCTATAATTCATACTTACCCTCTGTAATGGACTTTACCTTACAAGATGCCTTACAAGTAATGTTTAATGAAGACAATATGGGTTGGAACAAAGGTATGATTCGTGCCTATGATAATTTTACAAATGATTTTCTTTACCCGGATATAAATCATATTTTAGTCTTTTTAGGTAATCACGACATTACCCGGATTAACGATTTTTACCAAGGAAACCTCGACAAATACAAACTGGCTTTAACCCTAGTTCTTACTACTCGCGGTATCCCTCAATTATATTATGGCGATGAAATTGGTATGTTGGGAAATAAAGAAAAAAATGGTGATGGCGATCTCCGAAAAGATTTTCCCGGAGGTTGGGATGGTGACCCACAAAACGCTTTTACAAAAGAAGGACGAACTGAGCGTCAAGAAGCCTTTCACTCCTTTACGAAAAAGCTACTGCAGTTTCGACAAAAAACTCCGGTACTCCACACTGGAAAATTACTACAATTTGTACCAAAAAATAATGTCTATGTCTATATAAGATATAATGATACCGATCGTGTTATGGTAGTTTTAAACAATACTAATAGTTCACAAAAAATAGATTGGAACCAATATAGAGAAGGGCTGGGAGATAAACAAAACGGTCAAGAGATTATACGTAATCAAAAGATTGATTTTAATAGTCCTTATAGCATTCCGGCTAAAAAAGCTATGATTATACAAATTCACTAAAAAATAGGAATAATGAAACAGCAATTCTTTTTGATATTAAGTTTAAGCCTTATGTTGTTTTCTTGTAAGGATAAACCTCAAAAAAACATTCCAATCAGTAAAGGGCTGGCAACACCCATTTATCTCAACCAAACCAATACGGATATTTTTTTATCGGATTATATTATTAATCCCTTACAAATAGATTCTGTTGCCCATTCGGAATCGTATCGTACTCAGTTTTCAAAAGACAAGAGAAAACTACAGATAACACCCAATGAAAAATTTCAAAAAATTGATAATTTAAGGCTTTACGTAGCAGACCAAATTTATGATATTCCCCTTTATAAAAGCACCAAAAAAAAAGCTATTTTTAGTTTAGAGACAAAGGATTCTCTAACAAAGGTACAATTTAAAAGTCAAATTGTAGGATGGCAAACTGTCCCTATGCAATGGGAGAATAATTCCTGGAAATATAAAGCCAATTTAGATCCGGGTAGCTATCAGTATTTATTTGTCATTGATGGCAAAGAACAGCTAGACCCCAATAATCCAAAAAAAATAAGCAATGGACAGGGAGGGTATAATTCGTTATACGAAAATAACAGCAATACCGAAGATCCCCCATTTTTAACTACCGATCTACAAAAAGGAGTTTCTTTTAAGATAAAAACAACTAAGGAACTATCGGGATTAAATATCTATCTCGATAATCATCTTTTAGAAAAAGCATACTACACATTGACAGAGGATGATATTGAAATCCAAATTCCAAAAAACGCTAAGAGTCATCACATCTTACGTATCTATGGCTTTAATGCTGCTGGTAGGTCAAATGATTTAACTATTCCCATTAAAAATGGAAAAGTAATAACACATACTTCGGATTTAGCGGCAACTGATTTTCAAACTCAAATAATGTATTTTTTAATGATTGATCGCTTCTTAGATGGAAATCCATCAAATACACATCCCATAAAAAGCGATAGTGTATTGCCCAAGGTTAATTATATGGGAGGGGATTTACAAGGTGTGGTCAATAAGATTAAAGATGGTTTTTTTGATGACTTGGGCATCAATACTATTTGGCTCTCTCCTATTACACAGAATCCTGAAAAAGCCTATGGATTTTGGCCAGATCCGGTAACAAAATTTTCAGGATACCACGGGTATTGGCCGGTATCGAATACCCAAATAGATTACCGCTTTGGTAACGATTCTATATTTACTAACCTGCTCCAACAAGCCCATCAAAAAAAATATCGGGTATTACTAGATTATGTTGCCAATCACGTACATAAAGAAAATCCAATCTACAAACAACACCCGGATTGGGCTACTAATATGTATCTTCCCGATGGGACTCTAAATCTTGAAAAATGGGATTCGCACCGATTAACCACTTGGTTTGATACTTTTTTACCTACCCTAGATTTTTCTAAGAAAGAAGTGGTAGAGGCAATGACCGATTCTGCTGCCTATTGGGTCACAAAATTCGATTTAGATGGCTTTAGACACGATGCAACTAAACACATTCAACAACAATTTTGGCGCCGATTGACCACCAAAATAAAAACGCAAACACAGCGCCCTATATATCAAATTGGGGAAACATACGGAAGTCCCGAACTCATACGAAGTTATGTAAATACCGGAATGCTTAACGGCCAATTTAACTTTAATCTCTACGATGCTTCCGTGGCTGTTTTTGCTCAAAAAGATGAACCTATAAAGCGATTGGCAGATGCGCTTACGGAAAGTCTATTGTACTATGGAAGCAATCACCTAATGGGTAATATCACCGGCAACCAAGATCGTGCTCGTTTTATAAGTTATGCCTCCGGCGATGTTCGTTTTGATGAAGATGCCAAAAAAGCCGGTTGGACACGTAAAATTATCCTAAGCGATAGTAGTGCTTACAACCAATTGGAAATGTTACACGCATTTAACCTAACAACACCCGGTATCCCTTGTATTTACTATGGTGATGAATACGGAATGATAGGGGCAAATGATCCTGACAACCGTAGAATGATGAAATTTGACCATTATACGAAGAAAGAAAAGCACTTAAAAGAACGTGTCAAAGAGTTAATTGCAATGCGAAAACAATCGATGGCACTGCTTTATGGAACAACCCAAGTTACTGTTCATGATAATGTAATGATTATTACCCGAAACTATTTTAAGGACAAGGTAATCATCGTATTTAACAAATCGGACAAACCGGCATACTACAAAACGACAAAAATACTTCCAAACACTTATCAAATAATTGAAACCAACTAACTATTTTTAAACTTGTAATCCTATGAAAAATTTCGGTATTATACTATTACTCAGCCTAAGTCTATTATTAGCATGTAAAGGTCCAAAAGAAGAAAAGGCACAACCCAAAGAAAAGGTCTCTTTACTAAAAGACAGTTTATTAGAATCGGCTGTTATTTACGAAGCAAATATTAGACAGTATTCACCCGAAGGGACTTTTAATGCTTTTACCAAAGATATTCCCGTGTTAAAGGAACTTGGAGTAAAAGTAATATGGTTAATGCCGGTATTCCCCATTTCTCAGGTAAAACGCAAAGCTACGGGCAACACCTTTGTCTCTGAAATCAAAGATCCAAAGGAACGCAAAAAGTATATGGGAAGTTACTATGCCGTTGCAGATTATAGAGCCGTTAGCTCAGATTATGGAACTATTGAAGATTTAAGGCATTTGATTACTACCGCACATCAAAATAATATGCTTATCATATTAGATTGGGTACCAAATCATACCGGTTGGGATCATAAATGGATTAGTGAACATCCCGAATACTACACCAAAAATGATAAAGGGGAAATTACCGACCCGCTCAATGCCGATGGAAGTCCCAAAGGATGGCAAGATGTAGCTGACCTAAATTATGCAAACAAAGGCTTACGTAAAGCAATGACAGCCGATATGAAATACTGGTTAACTCAAGAAGACATTGACGGTTTTAGATGTGATGTAGCCGGTGAAGTTCCCGTTTCTTTTTGGAAAGAAGCTATACCTGAACTACGAAAAGTTAAACCCATATTTATGTTAGCAGAAGCTTGGGAACCCGAATTGTTAAAAGGTACTAATTTATTTGATATGTGCTATGGCTGGGATAACCATTTTCTTATGGCAGATATAGCTAAAGGAAAAAAGTCGGTTGTGGATTGGGATGCTTACATAAAAAAAATAGACACGATGTATGAGAAGGATGATATCATTATGAATTTTACGGAAAATCACGACGAAAACTCTTGGAAAGGAACGGTCAAAAAAACATTTGGTGATGCTGCCGAAATTATGGCGGCTCTAACCTATATGACACCTGGAATGCCATTAATCTATAGTGGTCAAGAATATGACTTAGATAAGCAACTCAAGTTCTTTGAAAAAGACAGTATTCCTAAAACAAAAGGACAATTCTTTAGATTGTATGAGAAACTTGGAAGACTAAAAAATAAATACCCGGCTTTAAACGGTGGTAAAGAAGCAGCAAAATATACACGATTAATTACCTCGAATGATAACAAAATCTTAGCTTTTAGTCGTAAGAAAAATGGAGATACACTATTTTTTATCGGTAATTTATCAAAAGACAAGGTAACATTTTCAATAAACTTGGAAGGTCATTTTAACAAATACATTCAAGGTGGAGATATCCAACTTAAAAAAGAAGGTAAAATACTATTAAAACCTTGGGAGTATTATATTTTATCCAAGCCAACAAACTGAGAATGTTTTCTAGAAGTTAGGCATTCTTGACATCCGTATTATGAGACAGCAATAACTTTTGTTTATGCTCATGTAAAATATTTTTTATCAACTTAAAAAGCATTTGTTTTAAAGTTTTGTTGGTCTGCGTACATCGTTCAAATTTATCAGCTAATTCTTTATGTTTTTTTCTAAATTCTTTTTCTCCTTTTAAATGTTCACTCTCTAATAAAGTGGCTAGCTGTTTTTCATGAGTTCGTATATCAAGCATCAATAAATTACCCCTTTGAATGGCCTTATCTAATCTTCGTTCTATTTCAAGAACTTCTGTAAGCACATCGTTTTTTAACAAATCGATAAAATAGGTCAATACTAAATCTTGATAAAAATGTTGTTCATCATGGATAAATGACATTTCAGAAATCCACGTACGTGATATTTGATGGAGTTTATAAAGATTTTTCATCTTTCTATCCGTTGTTATAACAAAATGTTCCATAATAAAAATTTTTAACAATTATAAAAAAGTGTAGGTATTGTGTTATACAATACCTACACTATAGTCGCCTTAATTACTCTCACTTGATGCAATTCTTTACTTTCTATTTTCTGTAACAGTAATTTTGGCAAATCTATTTTTTTCTTTTTACCTAAAGCACAATTAGTAATACTACTTTTCACATCCATTTTTGGAAAACGATGCAATAAATATACAGTGAAAAACGCTCTCATTTTGTCAATACTACTAAATAACCGCTCTAAAAACATTTTCGACTTTTTATGATAGACGAAGTTAGTATATAAACAACATCGATTACAATGATTCAGGTCAAGACAAGTAGTGATTTTTATCAATAAGAAAAGAATCGGAGTGCAAATGCACTCCGATTCCTACAGATTTGTATATGACGATTACTGTTGGTAAAAATTGATGCTACTGTACTTCTTATGAGAAAATTAAGAATACCTACTTACCAACTACATCAAGACACAAACACTGTTGTAAATACTGTATAAAATATATAGTGTAGAAACCCAAAATATTACCCCCTTATACTTGAATTTACAGTTATTTACATTCGGTTCGCAGCATCGAATGAATTTACTTTTTTACTACAGTACAAATATCTAAGCTTCTTATCCATTGGGCAATGATACTCATCAATAAAATTTATGATACTAATCAGTAAGGGTATATCGTTTTTAACTGATTCGCTTTAAGCCCTCTTCATCTAAGATTTTAACATAAGTCCTGCTGGTTTCAATCAGGCCCTCTTCCTTAAAATCAGAAAGTGTTCTAATAAGTGTTTCCTTAGCAATTCCCGTTAAGTTAGCCAAATCTGATCTGGAAATAATAATTTTTTTCAAGGGATCATGTTGTACGAGCAATAGTAATGATTTTGCTGTTCTACCACGAACGGAATCATAGGCTACATGAAGTAATTTTTCCTTGGTCTCACGAATATTATTAGCCATTAATTCAATCAACTCAAGGGCAATATGAGGATTATTACTGAATATTTCAATAATTTCTTTCTTGGGAATTCTAATAATTTTAGATTCTTCAATAGCTTCGGCATTTTCAGTATGAGGGAAATCACCTAAAGAAGAGGTATAACCAATAAACTGATTATCTTCATAAAAAGCAGTGATAAGCTCTTTACCATCTTCAGTCGTTTTAAATGTTTTTACATGACCTTTTTTAACGAGAAAAATATGATTACTCCGGTTTCCTTCACAATATAAACTATCACCTTTTTGATAGACATGGGCAGACCTTTTACAAAATATCTTTATCAACTCTTTAATCGTTGCCACCTTTATTACACTACTTGGATCCGACGATTGTGAAGGAGAAACCACCGCAAAGGGAGGGACAGGGACTTTTCGTTTTTGATGATCTTCTGCCTTTTTAAGCCTGACAGTAATGGCACTTAAGAGTTCTGATTCATCAAAGGGCTTGGTAATATAATCATCGGCTCCTAATTCCATCCCTTTTCGTCGTTCTACATGATTGGTTTTAGCCGTTAAAAAAATAAATGGTGTGTTTTTGAAAGATTCGTCTTTTGATAAAATCTGATAAACACCATACCCATCCAATTTTGGCATCATTATATCACAAACAATAATATCGGGATGTATTTGCTTTGCTTTGCTTACCCCGTCTTTTCCGTCAGAAGCCGTACTAACTTCAAAATCTGCAAATTCAAGAATCTCTGCAGTATTTTCACGAACTACAGTATCGTCTTCAATTAGTAAAACGTGCTTTTTCATTTTTTTTATTTTTTTGTTTACTTCATACTTTCTAATTATTTTTAGGGAGTTTAACAATAAATGTGGTGCCTTTGTTCTCTTTACTCGTAAAACGTATGCTACCACCTAAACCTTCTACATTGGCTTTTACAATATTTAAACCGATACCGGTACCTTGCAAATGGATAGCGTTTGAGGCTCTATAAAAGCGCTTAAAAATATTCTTCTGATCTTCAACGGGAATTCCAATTCCTTTGTCAGCAATCTTTATAGTCACAAATTCATCTGTTTCAACTGAGATTTCAACAGGGCTATTCTCCGGTGAATATTTAATGGCGTTATACAACAAATTATTTAGGATGATTTTAACTATTTTTCTATCCTGAAAAATTTTGGGACATTTTTGGCAAGGTTTATATTGTATAGTTTGTCCTTTCTTAAGTAAGCTTTTTGATTCTTTGATAATTTCATCCATTAGTGTATTAAACTCAAAATGAGTAAATTTATAATGAATATCTCCAGATTCTAACTTTTCTAATGACATAAAATCATCCAAGATATTACTCAAATGATTGACCATAGTTTTAATGGTAGTGACATGTTTGCTAATCTTTTTTTGATCTTCCGGAATTTTTTTACTAATCAATATGGCGGAGGTAAGAATACCACTAAGCGGTGTCCTAAATTCATGCGAAGCTAAGGAAAGAAATTTCGTTTTTAAATGGCTTAATTCACGCTCTACAAGTAAAGCCTTTTTTACCCTGTTTTCAGCTTCGTTCTTTTTAAGTATTTGCTCTTCTAAATCTGCATTTGTCTTTTGCAATTGCAAAACCAATTTTTTTAATTCTTTGGTATTATCAATAACTTTTCCTTCTAATTTCATTTTTGCTTGTTCTAATGCTTTTTCTTTTTCTTTTCTTTTTGTTATATCTGTAATAAGGGCTTTTGCATATTTTGCGCCTTGAAATTCAAATAGGTTAAGTCTTAATTCAAGAGCAATTTTAGTTCCATCTTTTCTAACCCCGATTACATCTCTATGATTATCAATTGACAAATAGTCCGGATTATTGAAATACGCCCTATAATGTTTTTTATGAATTTTATGTAAAGATTTAGGAATAAAAATATGCAAGTCTTTACCGATAATTTCATCAACAGCATAACCCAACAAAGGTTCGATAGCCTTATTAACGGAAATAATTTTGGCATTAAAATCTGCAAGCAGAACACCCTCTAGTGTAGCATCAAAAGCAACTTTATAGATATTTTTTGTTCCATCGAACATAATTAATCACATTAATGTTCTTTGGGGAGACTACAAATATAGTTAATTATTTAATAAATAATGACTCAATACTGTTAAAATTTCAAACAACAGAGTACACCATTATATATGTATTAAATTTCTAAAAAATTAGCTAAATGATCAACATCAATAAATCAAGTGATTCGTATCATTGTAGGACTAAAGATCAAAGAGGATATTTGTACCATTATTAATTCTAAATATTTTCTATTATGAAAAAGTTTTTATTATTTGTACTTTTATTTAGTACAGCGAGTTTTGTGTTCGGACAGATGAACACAGGTACAGTGACCTCAGATGGTGTTGGTAATACCGATGCTATTTTTCAAATGGGTTATATGAATAACTCTGACGTTATTCAAAACGGACAAATGGATCCTCTAGGTGGTGTTAGTAATGGCGCTATTGTCAATCAATTTGGAGTTTCCAACAAATCTACAATTGGTCAATATGGAGATCGTAATGATGCCGAAGTTTTTCAAGCTGGTTGGGATAACGAATCTACACAAACACAAGGTGTGGGATGGGCCGAGGACAATTCTGCTTATGCCGAGCAATGGGGCGTGCTTAACTCTTCTACACAATCACAGTATTGGGACAATAATACAGCTGAAGTATATCAAGATGGATTTGGTAATACCGCTTTGCAATTACAAAAAACAATGACCAATGGTGCTATGGGTAACTATGCGTTGGCTATGCAATATGACGAAGGTAACTACTCTGACCAACAACAGTTTGGTAAAAGAAATGAGGCCTATGTATTTCAAGCTCAATATTACAATACCGCATACCAAACACAAACCGGTAACAGAAACAATGCTACAGTTTTCCAAAATGATCTTTCTTTGGGTGGATTTAATTATGCCGAACAAACACAAACCGGTAATAGAAATACAGCTGAAATAGATCAAGGTTGGTTTGATGCTGCTTTTAATGATGCTGTGCAAGAACAGGTGGGTAACCGTAACTATGCCTATGCTATTCAAGGTGGTTTTGCTAATGATTCTTATCAATACCAAGAAGGAAACCGAAATGTTTCTATGACTTCTCAATATGGTGATATTAATGAAAGTGGTACTTGGCAATTTGGAAAAAGAAATGAGGCCTATACTTATCAAGAGGGTGAAGGTAACCTAAGTGGTATTTTACAAATGGGTAAACGTAACTATGCTGAAACCAGTCAAGAAGGCCTATATAACATTAGTGGTGTTGGTCAAATGGGGGAAGACAATGTGGCTTTAACTATGCAATTAGGTGGTGGAAATATCAGCGGAATCGGACAATTGGGATTCTCTAACTATGCTGAAACTAACCAAACAGGATTCTTAAATCTAAGTGGTACAGCGCAATTTGGAACCGGACATTCTCAAATTACCAATCAAACAGGAGTGGGTAATGTTTCTGGAGTGATTCAAACTGATTTACCATAAGTTAATAAGGTTTAACATCAATAATAAGGGGAAGTTTTATACTTCCTCTTATTTTCCATTTTAAAAAAAATATGAAAACAAATACTGTCATTCTCTTACTGAGTTTCTTTACCTTTTTTGGAGGTACGCTTTGGGGTCAAAATCTTACTGATAAAAACACCTCTTTAATCGCTAGTTATTTTCAAAACCAATCTGGCGAACAAACTAATGTTGGTGTTTTAAATGCTTCTAATACCACAACAAACGCTGATATCGTTGTTACTCAAAAAGGCAATTTTAATGAATCTTACATTACTAGTGGTCGTGAACAAAAACAGGAAGTGAATCAACAGGGTGATTATAATAATTATGAGTTTTATTCTTACTATAATTCAAATCCATCACAAGTAAACACAGTACAACTAGGTAATAATAATAGTGTCCAAGTTTTTGGTCAAAACGAATTAACAAAGAATCTAAGTATTATTCAAAACACCAATAATAAAACACTGATTATCAAAAATTATTAAAACCATGAAAAGACACATTAATAATATAATGCTACTATTATTATTGTTTGTTTCTTCCACTTCTCTTGCACAACAGAACGAAAAAGATGTTCAAGCAAAAATAAAGATAGTACAGCAAGACAACATTGTCAGTATCTATGCCAAGGCGATTAATAATCGTAATGAGATTCAACACGATTTAAACTACAGCATACTCGCCTTAAAAAAAGGTACTTCCGGCAATTTATCAAAAAATTCACAGTCCGGTAAATTCATATTGATGCCTAATGAAAATAAGGTACTCGCTTCACAGCGGATAAATATGGAATTAAAAGGTAGTATTTCAATCTACTTATTCATTCGAAAAAAAGACCAACTTATTGCAAAAGATACTTTGGTAATAGGAACTATTGAACAAAAGTTCAACAATACACCTATAGAGGAAAAAAATCTAGAAATTTCAGGTCTTATTGTTGAAAATGTTTTAACAAAACCCGGTAAAGATTTTTATGAAATCTTTAGCCAGCTAAACAGAATGAATGGTAATCATTATCCTTTTGTTATCACTATCAATGAAAAACCAGCTTTGGGTGGTCGTAACAGTGAAATTAGTATTATGATAGACGACACCATAGTATTCAAATTTAACACACAACCCAACGAGGAGTTCCTAACTATGGCAGCCCATCAGGCTAATGCCAAGATTTATCGTTATTATACAAAAAGGAAAATGCTTTACAAGAGCGAGAAACTGTTCTAATTATTAAAGCAAACGATATAAATGCTTATTCATACGATAAGTAGATAAGTTGTAAACCATAAAAAAATATAAAATGAAAACAAAATATATCTTTATTATTTGCTTTTTAGCAAGTATATTTATCTCAAACGCGCAAGAAATTGTTTATAAACCCATAAATCCATCTTTTGTAGGAGGAAATCCGTTTAATGCCAGTTGGCTTTTGAGTAATGCCGATTCTCAAAACAAATTTAAAGAAGACAGCAAAGGATTTGAAGAAAAAAGTGAAATAGACAAATTTACAGATAGCCTTAACAGGCAATTATTAAACCAACTATCACGTGATCTATTTCAACAAGAATACGGTAGCTCGGGGCTCACATCCGGCACCTATACTTTTGGTAGTCTGGTAGTAGATATAACGCCTACAACCGGTGGGTTATCCATTGATATTTTCGACACGAACACCGGAGAACAAACGCAAATTATTATTCCAAATTAATTGACTATGAAAAAGTATAGAAAATATTTGGGCAGTTTACTTTTACTAGTAACGCTAAGTAGTTGTGGCGTCTATTTTAATCAGCCTATTGAAAAACAACCGGCTAGATTTGGGGAAGAAGTTTATGACAACCAATATATCCAAGATATCTCACCGGTAAATCCTATTGTGGTGGGTGTTTATAAGTTTAGAGATCAAACCGGTCAGTATAAGCAAGTAGAGAGTGGTGTAAGTTACAGTACAGCAGTAACGCAAGGCGCCACTACCATTTTGCTAAAAGCCTTAGAAGACTCCAAATGGTTTATACCTATCGAGAGAGAAAACGTAAGCAACTTACTTAACGAACGTCAGATTATTCGTTCTACTCGACAAGAAGAAAGCAAAAAAAATAAGGATACAAAAGAGGCAAGACCCTTAACACCTTTACTTTTTGCAGGAGTTTTATTAGAAGGTGGTATCATATCATACGATTCTAATATTATTACAGGAGGTGCAGGTGCCCGTTATTTTGGAGCCGGAGCCTCTACGCAATACCGTCAAGACAGAATAGCTATCTATCTTAGAGCGGTATCGACTTCAAGCGGTAAAATTTTAAAAACAGTCTATGTTTCTAAAACTATTCTATCCCAAGCGATTGATATTAATCTTTTTAGGTATGTAAAACTAAAAAGGTTACTAGAAGTTGAAACCGGTGTCAGCCAAAATGAACCAGAACAACTAGCTGTGAAAGAGGCTATCGAAAAAGCTGTTGAATCCTTAATTATCGAAGGTGTAAAAGATGGAATTTGGAAAGCACGAGAAGAAAAATTTGTTGTAGATAGAGCTATTGCAGCCTATGATCACGAAAAAGAAGCTACGGCGGAAACATCCTTGTATAACAGACAATTAATTAACCGTCACGGTAAAAATGCTGTTTTTGCAGCACCTTTTATCTCTTATTTTGATGGTGATTATGCTAATTCTAATCTAGATTTTGGTAGTCATTTTGGTTTTAAACATTATTTTTCAAAAACTAATTTTAATATAGGATTAAGTGCCGGTGTACTAAGTTTAAGTAATGAGCAAGTTTTTAAAAATAATTATCTAATGGCAGACGCTAACCTAGAATACAGTTTTCTGCCATATGATAAACTCTCTCCCTTTGTATATGCCGGAGGTGGGGGCATATTAAATACCGATTTAAGCCAACAAGAATTTAAAGTTCAATACGGTACCGGGCTGGAATTTATCCCTAAAAAGAATTTAGGATTTCGATTATTTGTAGAACAAAATGCACTCTTTACAGACGAATTAGATTCTAAAATTAGCGGAAATCTCAACGATTTTTACTGGCGATATGGTCTAGGGATAACCTTATATCTTGGAAATTTTAATACTAATAAAATAAAATTATAATCATGAAAAAATATATATTCTACAGTGTACTTTTCAGTTACATCTTGCTGTTTGTACGTTGCTCCGAAGAAAAAATTACATTTACAGAGGTAGGTAATCTAACAGGACGCGTTGTTGTGGCTTCTAGTTTTGATCCTATAGAAAATGCAAAAGTAACCATAAGCCCTAGTAATAATGCTGTTTTTACCGATGAAGAGGGTTACTTTCTATTTGAAAATATTGAAGTGGGTGACTATTCAGTTACGGCAGAAAAAGAAAATTACCTTGCCGGTTATGAACCTGCTACAGTCATAACAGAATCCGATGTAAATATCATTTTTGAATTAGAGGAGTCGGATGCCTTAAACAAACCTCCTTTTGCCCCGGAATTACTCAGTCCCGAAGATAATGCTATAGATCTTCCTACCGAAGTAGAACTTATATGGAGTAGTGCCGTTGATCCCGATGATGATCCCTTAGAGTATGGAATCCAAATTAGAAATGATTATGATGATACCTTAATAAATGTAGAGAGTGTTAGCGATACCACCTATGTTGTATCAAACCTACAGTTTGGGGTAAAATACTTTTGGCAAATAAGCGTAAATGATGGGCACAATAACGACGTACTAACACCGGTTAGTTCATTCGAAATTACTTCATACCCGGAAAACAGATATCTATTTGTCCGAGAAAACAACGGCTACAATAGTATCTATTCCGCCAATGAAGAAGGAGATGAACTACTCTTAACCGACGCAGACAAAAACTGTTGGCGACCCAGAAGAAATCAAGCGGCCCATTTGATTGCCTTCTTAAGAACCGAAAATACAGAAACACATATCTTTACTATGAAGCCGGATGGGACTGATGTACAACAGGTAACCAATGCCGTACCTTTGATTGGTTTTAAACAAGATGAAATTGATTTTGCTTGGTCCTCGAATGGTGATCGGTTTATCTATCCCAGTTTTGATAAATTATATTTAATTAATAAAGATGGTAGCGGATTACAACAAATTTACCAAACACCCGATGGTAGCTTTATTACAGAATGTGATTGGAGCTATGACGAAAGCCTAATCGCGTTAAAAACTAATGATAATAATGGCTACAATACTTCCATTTACACCATTGATATGAATGGAATAGTTCAGGATACTATTCTTTCAATGGTAAATGGAGCTGCAGGCGGATTAAACATTTCCATAGACAACCAAAAGCTTCTCTATACATACGATATTTCCGGTTATGAAGATGCTTCCTACAGACAATTAGATACCCATATTTTTATTTATAATTTTACAACCACAGACACCTTTGATGTGTCCTTTGATAAAGACGCCGGTACAAATGACTTAGATCCTAGGTTTACACCTAATGAAGCTAAAATAATTTTTGTAAATACATCAAATGATGGTATTTCCGAAAAGCAAGTCTTTACCGTGGATATAGACGGTGAAAATAGAGCTCTTTTATTTGAAAATGCCTTTATGCCGGATTGGGAGTAACGTAAGATATTTTAAACTCCTTTTTGTTCCATTTTAACACATAAAAGCGGTACTTTTGCACAAAGTATCGCTTTATGATTTTACTTGTTGACGGAGGCTCTACCAAAGCCGACTGGATTGCTTTAGATAAGGCAAAAAAGGAAGTATTCCGAACACGTACGTTAGGATTAAACCCTGCTGTGTTTCCAGAAGAAACATTGCGTAATCGCATTGTAAATAACTTTCAATTAATACAACAAAAAGATAAAATAGAAGCTATCTACTTTTATGGTGCAGGTTGTGGAACACCCAAACCCACACAATTACTACACAACGTATTACAATCTATCTTTGTCAATGCAACTATTTGCGTTAAAGAAGATTTGTACGCTGCTGTTTATGCGAGTTCAGGAGGAGAAAAAGCCATTGTTTGTATCTTAGGAACCGGTTCTAACTCCTGTTATTTCGATGGAAAACAACTCATAACAAATGTAGTTTCCTTAGGGTATATACTAATGGATGAAGCAAGTGGTAACTATTTCGGTAAAAAATTAATTCGTGATTATTTTTATCATAAAATGCCGGATGAAATAGCTTTAGATTTCAATAAACAGTATATACTTGACCCGGATATTATCAAACGAAATTTATACCAAAAAGAAAGTCCCAATGCCTATTTAGGACAGTTTGCCCAATTCATGTTTGCCTATAAAGATCACGAGTATATACATCAAATCATCGAAGAAGGATTTACTACATTTTTTAAATATCGAATAGTCCCTTATCAACAAGCTCCGGATATTCCCATATATTTTATTGGATCTATAGCCTTCTTTTTTAAACCTATTTTAGATGAAGTTGCCCAAAAATTTGGCTATACCATTAAAGGAGTTATTCGTAGGCCTATTGATAATTTAATTAATTATCATCAAAAAAAATTATCATAACCTATTCATTTTTTTTATAGCTTTGTTGCTCTATGAGTACTAAAGAAAAAATACAAAAACAGATTGACATAGCCGAAAAAAAAGCTAATCAATACGAGATTGTGTTACATAATGACGATGTAAACACCTTTGATTTTGTTATTGATGCTTTAATCAATGTCTGTGAACACAGCCTAATTCAAGCAGAACAATGTACCATTTTAGTGCACTACAAAGGAAAGGCTAGTGTTAAGACCGGTGCCTATACAGATTTAAAACCCCGATGTTCTAAACTGTTAGAACTAGGACTTTCTGCCGAAATAGTATAAGTTTCCTAATTTTTTAACAAAACACTTCTTAGAAATTAATATTTCATTTATATTTGCACGCTCAAAAGGCCACGTGGCGCAACTGAATAGCGCATCTGATTACGGCTCAGAAGGTTACAGGTTTGAATCCTGTCGTGGTCACAAAACAAAAACGCAACTTGTTTATATGTAACCGGTTGCGTTTTTTATTCTGGTAAATCGTAATTCGGATTTCTCTTTTGTTTTTAATTTTTAGCAAAGAAACACAAAATTCGAGTAATTTCTTTTCCAGCCTCTTCCTTCTAAAAAAAATAAACTTCATAAAGAAGAATCTACTGTAGTTGAATTTTTATAGAATATCGATTTAAATCAAATAATCGACTTCAGTATCGGTATTAATTTGTGTGAAATATTGAAATTCAAATCTATATCTTTAATTTCCTAGATTTGTTAATATCCGTTCAATAATAACAGAGGTATCGAGTAACATCAAACTCAACACACCTGTAACAATTACAATTTTTAGCAAATTATGGAGGAATAAATACTGTTTTTTAGAATGGCTAAACCATACTAATATGGCTACAATAGTCAATCCAAAAACAGCAAAGGCAAAATAATATTTCATCAATCCTATTTCCGGATAATGTATTAAATAATAAATGGGCATAAGCGTTAATACACTTATCAAAACAATTAATAATCGTGTAAAATGCTCTCCGTATTTTACCACTATAGTTTCATAGTTAAATAACATATCCCCTTTAAGATTCTCTAAATCTTTCACCAATTCTCTAATAAGTAAGATAAAGAACAGAAAACTGGCATGAGCAAAAATTATTTCGGAAAAATTCTTGAAATAAGCAAAAACGGCAAAAAACGGAAGTAAGGTTAATATTGCTCCACCAAAAAGTCCGGTTAGTGGAAAGCGTTTTAGCTTATGAGAATACAGCCAAATAAGAAATATATACACAGAAAAAAACAAACCCGCTCTCCAAGAAACTAGCAAACCTAAAAGTAATCCCGAAAAATTTAAAATAAAATAAGACTGTAACTTGGTTCGTTGGCTAATATAAGTGTCTATCTGAGTTTTTATTGGCCTATTAATTAAATCTTTCCCTTCATCATAAAAATGGTTGATAATATAACCACCTGCGACAACACAGGCTGTAGCAAAAAGTAATGCCCATAATTTATAATCCAGCAAAACGGTACGCAAGGGTTTGTTTGGAGCAAACACAAAAACAGCCGAGAGTACTTGTGCTAAGAGCATTACTGCAATATTATACCCACGAACCACAGAAAACAAACTGTAAAACTTATAAAAGAAAGACGCATTTCTTTTCGTGTTGATCTTGGCTTCATTTAGTAAATCCATAGGTATTTATGATACATTAAAAAGTTAATAATTCTATAAAAAGAAGTAGGTGAACTTTTTTTAGAATGTATACACTAATTCTAATTTATAGTGCTTTAAGATTTTTTGCGTCTTTTGATAATCCTCAGTAAATCCTAAAAAGTATCCTCCTCCACCTGAACCACATAATTTTAAATAGTAATCCCCTGATTCAAGGCCTTTTTGCCACATAGTATGAAATTTTTCAGGAATCATAGGTTTAAAATTTCCCAATACAATCTTCGACAACACTTTCATATTACTAAATAATGAATGTACATCTCCATTTAAGAAATCTTGTATACATGCATCCGAATACTTGGCAAACTCTTCATTAATCATTTTCCGAAAACCCTGATTTTTCATCTTTTCCATAAAAATTTCCACCATAGAGGCTGTTTCTCCTATCTGCTCGGAATCCATTAAAAATACAGCACCTTTTCCTTTTTTTTGTGAAGGAATACCTGTAGCTTCAAGATCAGTTTTAGAATTAATCAATATGGGTAAACTAAGATAGCTATTTAATGGATCTAAACCGGAGCTCGTACCATGGAAAAAAGATTCCATCAAACCAAAAATAGTTTTTAATTGTAATAACTTATCTCGGGTTAAATTTTCAAGAATTGTTATTTTATCAATAGCATATTTTTCATAGATAGCCGCCACAAGTGCTCCAGAACTACCTACACCGTAACCTTGCGGTATACTAGAGTCAAAATACAGACCTGATTCTAAATCCTTTTTAAAATCATCTAAACGAAAACGAACTAAAGTAGTGTCTAAAGATACTAAATAGGAATAAAAAGAATACATTTTTTTATTAGAGTTCTTTTGACTCTCTGATAATTCTTCTGATTTACATAATGCTCCTTTATATGAACTGTAAGGAATGGCTAAGCCTTTAGCATCTTTTATAATGCCATACTCTCCAAACAATAAAATTTTTGAGTAAAAAAGAGGGCCTCTCATATATTGGGTAATTTAGTAATTAACTTCTTTGTGATATTGAAGTACTTCCCGTACCAATGTTATCGCAAATATATTGATTATTTTGACAATACGGAAGTAATTCGTTATTGATAAAATCATTTATCTCCGTCTTTTCATCATCAGGAAACAGTACGTGTACATTAGCTCCTGCATCTAAGGTAAAACAAACATGCGTATTGGTTTCTTTTCTAAACTGCCAGATCTTATTAATTATGGCTAGAGTATTGGGTTGCATCAAAATAAAATAAGGATTACTGGTCATCATCATAGCATGCAAACTAAGCGCCTCACTTTCTACAATTTCAATAAACTCTTTTAACAAACCCTTTTGCAATACAATACTTAATTTGTGTAAATTATCTGTAGCTTGAACAAATCTACTGGCAGCATACGGATGGTTTTCCATTAAATTATGGCCTAAGGAACTGGACACCGGCTTTTGTCCCTTATCTACCAATAAAATGGTATCATGAAAGTTTTTGAAAACAGGATGAATTGGAAAAGGAAAACCTATGCCATATAAATCTGAACTATCAGGAATTGCCTCATGTACACCCCAAACCACTATGGAACCCTTCACACTTCTGGCAGCACTTCCAGAACCTAATCTTGCTAAAAAAGAGGCCTTTTTATAAAAATAATCTTCTGTAATAGATGGGTTTAATTTTTTTTCCATTTCCATCACACATAGGGCAAGTGCACTCATTCCACTAGCAGATGAGGCTATTCCACTAGAATGAGGAAAGGTGTTTTTAGTAAATATACTATACTTATAATCTGTAATAAAAGGGACATAATTTTTAATACGATCAAAAAAAACAGCAATTTTAGGCTTAAAAACATCGGTTTTCTCTGTATCTACATATACCTCAAACTCTGGTGTATTAACAACATTATCTACAGGTCTAAATTCAAGTGTAGTACTTGTTGAACTCGCATTTAATGTAAAACTCAAAGAGGCATTTTTGGGTAATTGAAGTCCTGATTTACCCCAATACTTAATTAAGGCAATATTACTAGGGGATTTCCAAGTAACATTTCCCTTTGATAAAATCTTACCGGTATCTCTATAATTAAAAGCTTCTGTATTCAATTATTTTATTTTCTGCAAAGGTATTTTTTTTTTGGATAAAACAGTAAACCCTAAGTAAAACTATATAGGCAATTTTTAAACATCTTATTCCGTCTCAAAAACTTAATTCCTCATCCATAACGGTTTACTAGATAGGGAATTCTTCACGAATATTGAACTTGAAAAAATAATCACCTTTCCTAGAAATCTTACTATT
>JANTFW010000026.1 GCA_024763245.1 Flavobacteriaceae bacterium
TGATTAACATTCCGCATCTTGAAGGAAATCCTACCGGTATTACATTAAGTGGTGATGAAGAAGGCATGTACGTTAAAAATTTCCGTATTGCCAAAGGTGGTGTAAAATATTACGATAAAGTAATTACCGATGGCAAAATCATCGTAAACGGTATCAAGTTCGATGTCAATAAAGTGACTTTAAAACCCGAAAGCATGGGACCCATCAACCGTATTTTTAAACTAATGCAAAAAAATCCTGATATCAAATTCAGCGTAGAAGGACATACCGATAGTGATGGTAGTGACGAAACCAATATGACTTTATCCAAAGCAAGAGGAAAAGCGGTGATGGATAAACTCATTAGTATGGGTATTGACAAATCTAGATTAAAATATAACGGTTTTGGCGAAAGCAAACCTATCGATAATAACAGCACACCCGAAGGTAAAGCCAATAACCGAAGGGTAGAGTTTGTAAAATTTTAATAATTGAGGAAATAACAAGTAAATCAATAATAATTATGAAAAAATTAAACGTAGTATTTGCAATTTTAATTACTTTAATTTCAACTACTTCTTGTAATAAATCAGATGATGATATTCCAGATATAATAATTACAAATATATCAACGGATACAGCTAACGTTGGAGATATAATTACCATTAACGGTCAAAATTTTGACACTACTCAAACATATACCGTTTCATTTAACGGAGTAGAAGGCACAGTAACACAAACTGCTGCAAATTTTATTAAAGTAGAAATACCTGCAACCGCTACTTCAGGAGATATTACTATAATGTATAATGGCACTACAATAAACGCAGGAACTATTACTATAATAAATATTTTCACAGGAGATATAACCTTGTTAACACAACAAGAAGTAGATGATTTTGGTGCAAACAACTACACTAAAGTTATAGGTAGTGTTATAATTGGAAGTGATACAAATCCAACTCCAGACTCTATTGAAAATTTAGACGCATTAGCTACTTTAACCGAAGTAACTGAAACACTGGGTATTTATGAAAACACAGAGCTATCAAGTATTAACGGATTAAGCAATTTAATTTCTGTAGGTCTAAATCTAGTAATTTCTTATAATGAAATTCTTTCTAGTTTAAATGGTTTAAATAATCTTACTTCTGTTGGTAAAAATTTTCAAATAGATAATAATGTTGCTTTGTTAAATGTAGATGCTTTAAGCAGTCTTACTTCGATAGGCAGCCAATTAACCTTTTCTTCAGATGATAACCTAACTGATATTAGTGGTTTAAGTAATCTAACTTCTTTAGGTGGATTTAGTATAGACAATACGCCAATAGCTTCTATTAGCTGTTTACACAATATTACAACCTTAACAGGAAGTTTATCCTTAATGGGTATATCTTCGTTAGAAGGGCTAAATAATATTACTACTATCGGAGAAGATTTAGATTTACAACACAATTCATTTACAACTTTAAATGCTTTAAGTAACTTAACTTCAATCGGAGGAACTTTTTTACTTCATAATAATAATAGCCTAATAAATTTTGATGGTTTGACTAACCTTACTTCTATAGGAATTAATCTTTGGGTACATAGCAATACAGCACTTGCCGATGTAGATGGGCTAAGTAGCCTTGCTTCTGTTGGAAACCAATTGCATTTTGATGGAAATACTTCTCTTACTTCATTTTGCGGTTTAAACACCTTAATTATTGATAATAATTTTAGTAATACTTATAGTGTAACGGGCAATGCATATAACCCTACGCAGCAGGATATTATAGATGGTAATTGTAGTATGTAAATTAGATGTAAGAAAATATTATCAGATGATTATGATGCTAAAATGTAATCTAATAATGGGAAGCATATATTAATTAATTTAAAAGTAATAAACAAATGAAAAATTTATTTAAAACAGTAAGTCTTTTTTTAGCAGCAATTACGTTAACGTTAACTTCTTGTAAAAAAGAGAATACAGATGATACGAGTCCTGCGAATTATAATGAAATTACAAAAGCAGATATTGAAGCCGTTGCCAATACGATGTCAAGTACTTTAATAATAGCCACCAATGGCAGTGGACACGTGTTAGATGTAGGTGATGTTCTTGTTTACAAAACAAATGATGACCGATACGGTAAAATGGAAATTTTAGCTATTGACGATGCAACGAATTATAAACTAACCCTAAAGGCGGTTACCTATAATGTAGCGGACTCTGGTACATTTAATGAAACAAATAGTCTCGATATACGAGGCACCTGGCTTTGTGATTTAGATGCCTTGACCGAAACCGATGTAAGTGGAGATTCCGATTTTCAATGGGAAAGAGTTACAGCAACTGACACAAACCTTAGGCCTTGGAATTCGGCTATTTTTGCCCTTTATGATTTTTAATTCTTATACTTTGTTAAACCCTTAAATCCTTTAGGATGTTTATAGTTAAAGATGCTTAAAAGGGTTTAAGGTTACTATAAGTAAATACATACTATATCAAAATGTTAAAAAAAAGTTTTTTATTACTAATTAGTGTTCTTGTATATGCATTAAATCTAGCAGCCCAAGGAACATCAGAGCCTATGGGCACTTGGTTGTTGGATAAAATAGCGACTCAAGGCAATTACCAAGATGTAGGTCAACTCGTTGATTTTAACCAAGATGGCAAATTGTATATTCAAGAAATACCGTTTGGAACGTGGGCGTATAATCAAAAAGATAAGCACCTAGACATGCAGGCCCAAGATTTATCGGGTAGTTATGAATTATCCTATTTATCGGCAACTAATATGCAACTTAGTTTAGATGATAAAGATTTGTATTTCACTAGAATAGATCGAGATAAAATACAAAAAGACAATCTAGAATCGGGTTTAATAGGCCTTTGGGAATATGCTAATGATTTGGGCGATGATATGCGGCGGATTATTCAATTTGAAGCACCGGATAAAATCAGTCTTATAGAAAAAGACGAAAATAGTGAAAGTCGTCATTCGGGAATCTGGTTATACCAAGCCGAATTAAATCAATTGGTAATCATTGGTCAAATGCAAGGGATTAGAGGGGTTAATACCGAAGTAAACATTACGCCAAACGAAGTAAATTTTCTAAATAAAACAATACCTACAACCCTAAAAAAAGTAAAACAAGATGCTACCGCCATAGAACGCTTAACTTTTACAAGTGATGATTTTTATGACGAAACAGGCGATTATAAATATTATGATGATGAACAAAAGCTGCCTTGGCAAGATGTTTACGAAATGATTGATGACTTACAAAATGTAAAGCAATTGGTCTATAAAGAGTCAACCTTAGTAGAAGGTACCCAATCTTTTGAAACAAAAACACTAACGGCAGATGTAGCCGCCAGTTTTGACACTGAATCCCTAAGTATCGACTATATTTTTGATGGTTATGATCGCTACAGTGCCCCGGACGATTATAAATTGCCTCCTAATAAATGGGATTCGTATGCCTCTAAACTATACCCTTATAAGGATGTTACCTATCGTGTAAAAGGAGAAGAAGAAATTACCGTTCCGGCGGGCACATTTACCTGTTCCGTTGTAGAGGCTGTAGGTAGTTTTGATGAAAAAATAAAAATGTGGATGGTGAAGGATAAACCCGGTATTATTGCTAAAATTATTAAAGATAAATCGGGGACATTTGGCCATTATGTAGTTTATGAATTAACTGAAATAAAACAAAAAAAATGAATACAATCAGTAGAAAGTTTTGGATAATAATCGTTATTACAACAGGATCGCTCTCCGCTTGTAAAAAAGAAAACAATGTTGATTTAAAAGATCATTTAAACCCACCGGATTGGATTCAATATACATGGACTAAACCCAATGGTTTAAATGGTACCGATGGATTTAGATTTTCAAATGATGATATGTTTACCGTTATGTATGATCAAGGCGGGAACTTAATCGCAAACTTGAGTTATATAGAATCTATCCAAAATGAAGACTATTCTATAAGTGAGCAAAGTACGGGTTCTTCGTATCAGTTGTTGGTACATTATAACGCAACCAATTCCACTGAGTCTTGGCAATTTAATCTATTGGCAAATGGCCAATTACAATATACGGATAATATGCAGGGTATTTTTACCTATTCTAAATTAGACTAACATAAGTGATGAAAAAAGTACTATTTTTTATTTTTATTGGACTTTTAATGCAGATTAGTTTTGCACAGCAACCTCAAGAGGTCGATAAACAAAACTTTAAAGATGTGGTGCAGGCTTATATGGACTATTTTCAAGAATACGATCCATTGGCCCCCGAAAGTGTACGTAAAGCAAAATTTAATGAGATTGTCAATAAAGAAAATCCTAATTTATCACTTTCAGATAGGGAAAAGGCGTATACCATTGTAGATGCTTATATTCGAGCCGATAAGGGTTTAGAAACAACAATTGAAATTTCGGATGACGACCAAAAATTTATAGAAAATTTGCTAACAGATGCTGAAAATCAAAAACAAGCAGGCATGCAAGCGATGATAAGCGAAGTAAACCGTTACAAAAACATGTCGTATGCCGAATATAAAGCTTCGGTAACCCAAAATGGTCAAATTCCCTTACCGGAATCGGAGGTTCAAAAAGCCTTTAATGTGATGCACAAAGAGGATGGAAAGCAGGTTCAAGTAACAACCGATAGTCCTAAAATGGATATAGTTCAAGCTATTGATATAATTAATAAACCGGCCACACATACTTTTTCGGAATTTAGAGCGGCAATGCTGTTTATAAATAAAGATATTCCGGATGATGAGATTAAAAAGGCTTGGGCAAAAAAACATAACAATTAAAATTTAAACAGATGAAAAACACAATAAAATTTCTTATTCTACTCGTGATTACCACAAGCTTTTTTGCTTGTGATAAACTTACAGATGTTAACTTTGATACCACTATTACAGAGCGTATTCCGGTACATATTAACCAAACGACGGGTACTTCAACGGCATTTAATGAAAGTATCATTTTGAGTTTAGATAATAATGATACCCATGATTATTTAAATGATATCAAAGCAGTTGAAATTAACAGCCTTACCTATAAGTTAATACAATTTTCCGGAGATGCTAACGGTACTATTGATGTGCAATTTTATATTGATGCGAATCCGTTAATGCAAAACGATATAATAGTAAAGCAATCGGTAGATAACCTTACAATTTTTGAAATTACCGATGTACAAGAGTTAAATACCATTGCAAGTGCATTAAAGAATGGACACCAAGTAACAGCAAGATATCAAGGCAATGCCCTTTGCAATAATGGCTCTATGGATTTTAAAGTAGAAATATCAATGAGTGTCGCTGTAACAGCAAATCCCATTTAAGAAATAATACTCAAAAAGTATAGGGTGGCTTTTTGAGTATTTAAATATTTAACACACCTCATTTTTTAATTTATTTAAACATTTTTTATGAAAAAAATTATTTTATCACTCGTAATTATTTTAGGAGTTTCACAATTTGCAAAAGCACAAACCGATTTAGGTGTTGGAGTTTTAGTAGGAACAGGAACAACAGCCATTGAAGCAAAAGCTAATTTTAATGTGTCTGACGTTATTTCAGTTTCACCTTCTTTTGACTATTTTTTAGTAGATAGTTCTTTTGATTACTCGCTTTATATGATTGCTGCTGATGGTCATTATAATTTTGAAGTAAGTGATCAATTCGTAGCTTATCCTTTAGTAGGTTTAAACTATTTTGTAGTATCAGGGAATGGTTATACCGGAGGTTCTAATATTGGACTTACTATTGGTGGTGGTGCTACCTATGGCTTATCAGATAGTATGAAATTATATGCTGAAGCAAAGTATATTCGATCCGGTTTTGGATTATCTGCCGGGATATTGTTCTCATTATAAGCAATAAAAAATCAGGTGGTTTCCTAGCGGCAGCTACCTGATTTTATTTTTTTTATTAAAAACTAAAAATAAATTATTAAACATGAAAAAAGTAAGCATTATTATAGCATTATTTATCGTTATCGTAAGTTGTAAAGGTAATGAAACCAAAGTATCTAACGATACCAAATCAAAAACAGAAAAACAAGATCCGAAACTTAAACGTTACGAGATAAAATCAGGGATTGTTCACTATAAATCTACCGTTTCCGGAAAGGTAATGGGCAGTGTTATTAGCGGTTCTGGAACAGAAGATATTTTCTTTAAAGATTGGGGAGCTCTAGAGTTAGTAGAGACTAAGGCGACTCAAACGACCAATACCAATATTTTTGGTCAGAAAAAATCAGAAACTACGAATACCCATACCATTGCAAAATTAGACAATGGAGAAAGCTATCATGTAGATTTTAATAAAAAACAGATTTTTTTAAGACGAGATATGGGTATGGATATGACCAAAACTTTCCAACCCAACGCCGATGCCGGTAAAGTGGGTAAGAGTATGTTAGAGAGTATGGGTGGCAAAAAAGTGGGCAATGAAAAATTCTTAGGATATGATTGTGAAGTATGGGATGTTATGGGAGCCAAACAATGGATGTATAAAGGAGTGGTGTTAAAATTGGAAATGACAGTTATGGGTATCAAAACTATAAAAGAAGCAACCAGTGCTAAATTTGACATAAATGTTCCGGACACTAAATTTCAATTACCAAATTTCCCTATAATTAAAGAAGAAGGCTTCCTGAATAATGATGAAATGGATGATGAGATGAAAGAAATGGATGCCAATATGGATAAATTGGCCAAAATGTCTTATCAAGATTGGAAAAAAGAGGCTTTATCTCACGACGAAGATGGTGAACTAAAAAACATGAGTGAAGAAGAATTACGCCAAACTTATGATATGATGCAAAAAATGATAAAAATGCGTAAAGGCAAGTAGATTATGAAAAAAATAACAAGATTCTCTTTTGTGCTGTTTGTTCTCGGCGTCCTATTTACAGCATGTTCAGGTGGAGAAACCCATAAATCACGGAATGCAAACTTTTTACCACCTATGCATATTACTATCACTGACGAAATAAAAGGAGATCCGGATCTAGTAACACTGGTAACCTCTTCAGAAAAGGCGATTAACGAATTTTCTGATAATATTGAACAATTAGCGGTTGATGGTAAAGATTTATTGCAAAAAAGTGAAAATGGTGAAGAAGCAAGTATGATGGATAAATTAAAAGCAGGTAAAATGATGTTAGAGTTTGCTTCTAACAGTACACAAATGTTAACTACCATGCAAAAGTTTACCACTTATATGGAAGAAAAACAAGCTCAAGGAATGATAAATGAGCAACAAGTTAAAGCGCTTGAACAAGTAGGAAAAGCTTTTAATAACCGTATTGAAGCTATTAATAAAAAATATGCAGATTATTTTAGTAAGTAACATATAATTCTATCAATAAATTAAAACTTATGAAAAAACTTACTTTTCTACTGCTTTTTCTAGGGCAATTAAATTATGCTCAAGGTGTATTATGGCAAGAAGATTTTGAATCTAGCACCATACCAAGCGACTGGACAACCGTTAATGCTTCTGGTGGTAATGGAACTACAGATTGGTCTTTTGGAACCGGAGATTTTCCTTGGTCAGATTATGATTCTTGGAATATGGATAACAATGCAGCCATATTTAGTGATTATACTCCGGATGAGACTAGTCATAACAATAGAATGTTACTTCGTACTGAAGGTGTGGATGTAACAGGTTTTACTAACTTAAAAGTAAAAATGCAAGTTTCGTTGAGAACATCAGGTACTTACGGAGCAGGTGCTTTATCTGTTTTAATATACGATTCAGGTTGGTTACAATTGGCCTACTATGATAGTGATATTGTAAATTCATCTAATATTGAAATTAATTTACAAGCCTTTTTAGATGCACATCCAACCATAGATAAAACGGATGTTAGGATAGGTTTTAAATACGATGATTTAGGACATGGTATCACCTATGGAGCAGGAATAGGTTGGGTAAAAATAACAGGAAATCCTCCCAATGATGATTGTTCTAATGCTGTAGAAATGGGAGACTTGCCTTTTGAAGCATCTCAATATATGTTAGGTGCAACTACAACAAATGTATTAAATGTCTGTTCAACGTATGACCACCCTGATGGTGTTTGGTATACTTTTGAAGCATCTCATAGTTGGGAAGTTATATTAACAGTATCGACTTATTTAATGAATAATTATTCTTTTGAAATATATTCAGGGTCTTGTGGAAATTTATCCTGTGTTGACTTAGTAGAGGAGAATACTTATTATGCTCTGTTTAATGCGGTTCAAGGAACACGTTATTATATTAATGTTGGGGATCCTTATGTTGAAAATTATGAAACATCAAATGCTCATTTCGAATTGCATGTAAATTATACTCCTCCATCAAATGATGCTTGTAGTGATGCTACCGAAGTAACTCATTTTCCTTTTTCAGAAACCATTTCTATGAATGGCACCACCAATAACGATGGTTTTATTAACACCTGTACTAATGGTATGAATGATGGTGTTTGGTATGAATTTACAGCACCAGTTGATGGGCAAATTAATGTAACCGCTTTAGCTAACGAATTTGATGCACAAATAGGTTTATTCATCGGTAGCTGTACTAATTTGTCTTGTTTAACTACGGTTGATACTGAATCGGCAGGAATAACGGAGCGGCTCACTTACTATGTAGGTGGCGGAGAACATTATTTGGTCAATATTGGTCATTATAATAGTATAGTAGATGAACAAGAAGAAGGGGATATGGCTGTAAATTTTTATTATACGCCCGTATCTAATAGTGTTTGTTCCGGTGCCATAGAACTAACCTGTGGAGATAGTGTTTTTGGAGATACATTCCAAAGTGATATTAGTACTATAACTAGTTGTGATAGTGCTAATTCTTATGGAGTTTGGTATCGGATATCGCCACCTAATGGCGGTACGGTGACTGTAGAAATTGTAAGTGATCATCATTTTACAGAAAGTTTTTATCAAGGATCTTGTGATAATTTAACTTGCTATTTTTCTGATTTTTGGAATGACTATTTTGAATTTGAAACGCTACCGAATGAGGATGTGTATCTGTATGTTCATAGTGATATATTAAATCAAAGTACTTTTAGCGTTCATTATAACTGTATTGCTCCTGAAAATGATGAGGCAACAGGAGCCATAGAAATTCCGGTAAGTGAAATAGGAGCTGCTTGTACTTCACCAACAATGATATATAATTCTAATGGAGTAACCGATTCTTCACCAATTAACGGAACACCATCTTGTGCCAGTTATGCAGGAGGCGATTCTTGGTATAAATTTATTGCTCCTGCCTCAGGTGGTATTCAAATTAACAGACCTAATTCAGGAGATTGGGGCGCTTTAGGTTATGCCATTTATGATAGCCCAACAAGTACAACACCTTTAACTTGTAATTATATAGCTTATTCAGATACAAATACAGAAAGTGATCCTTATACAGGTTTAACATCTGGGAATTATTATTGGCTGCGTGTTTGGGAATGGAACAATAATGATTATGGCTCGGTGGGGATCTGTCTTGAAGAAGTAGATACAGTTGGCTTTGATGATCTAAAAGCGTTGGGTTTTGTGTATTACCCCAATCCGGTAGTGGACTATCTGCAAATGAATGCCGATCAAAAGATTTCTAATCTTACCGTTTATGATGTGTTAGGGCAAAAGATATTGGAACAAAGTATTCAAAGTAAACAAGGACGATTAGATTTGTCTAACTTAACACAAGGTACTTATTTTGTCAAAGTACAAATAGCTTCAAAATCAGGCATTTTCCAAATCATAAAAGAATAATAGTATTTTTTTGGGAAAAGATTTTACATTTTGTAAAATCTAGAGAGCAACGTGTAAGCGTTGCTCTTTTTTGATAAAAACACTTGCTAACATTAATTCTATTTATATATTTGTACAATTACAATAATCAGTATAGATTATTGTTAACTTAGTACGTAAACTTTATTATTAGATATTATGAAAATTAAAACAAAATTAGTTTCCTATGTAAGCCTACTTCTTTTTTTAGGTTTTGTTATTAGCTCTTGTGAAGGACCAGAGGGGCCACAGGGAGAGCAGGGTATCCAAGGGATACCGGGTGTTGATGGCCAAAATGGAGCAGACGGTCAAAATGGAGCCGATGGTCAAAATGGAGCAGATGGCGTTAATTGTTGGGATACTAATGGCGATGGTGTGCAAGATGCTAATGAAGACACCAATGGCGATGGTGAGTGGAATGCACTAGATTGCCAAGGTGTGGATGGAAACTCAGATGTTCAAGTCTATATTTTCAACAACCCTACTTGGAATTCCAGTACAATGGTATTGAATCTTCCTGCATTGACTCAAGAAGTAATAGATACTTATTTAGTACAAGCCTATTTGGGTTTTCCTGTTGATAATGTACCTAATTCAGTGTATTATGATGTTCCGGGAGCCGCTAATGGAGGCGCTTATTATTATCGAAGTTGGATGAATGTAGGTACCTATTCGATTAAAGCAGTCGAGGCTATTAATACTGATAATGCCTATCTCAATCCTGACATCGCCAGTTCGGCTAAGATATTGTTAATTGCACCCTCATCAACTACAGAGGTAGATGGAAACGGGAGAAGTATTAGTCCACAACAAGCCGTTTACAACGAACTAGAGGCAGCGGGAGTTGATATTGCTGATTATTTCGAAGTTTGTGCTTATTATGGTATAAACCCCTAACAAATTAGAATAAAATAGAGTATAAAAGAGTCGATTTTTTTCGGCTCTTTTTTATGGCTTAACACTTTTTTATCAACCCATGAAATCCTATTATTTACAAAAAAATCCTTTTATTGTACCTACAAACGATGGTAAACGCATCGAAGAACACTTTGGTTGTACAACGGCACCCGATGAACCTATAAGTTTGGCTAAAATGCTTGCACCTCCCGGTTGGAGTGAGCCATTTCAAACCCCCGAATTTGATGAATATACCTTTGTTATTAAAGGGAAAAAGCAAATTACCATCGTAGACCAAGTAGTTATTCTTGAGGCCGGTCAATCCATTAAGATACCAAAGAATACTCGTGTAAAATACGCCAATCCCTTTCAAGAACCTTGTGAATATATTTCAGTTTGTTCTCCTCCCTTTTCGATGGATAAGGTGCATAGAGCATTGTGATAGAATGTTATATATTTGTGCTGCATTTAAGGTCAATTTTATGTAAAGATTTAAAAAAACTATGGAAGTATTAAATCATAAAGCGTTTGTTGTAACCGATGAAATTTTAGCCAATAAAGGACGCCGATTTTTAAATTTAATGATTGATCGTATAGCCTTTTATTTGATATTTATTCTAATAGGGGCTTTTTTGGGCTTATTTTTCAGCTTAATCGGTTATGAAGAAGGGCTTCTCTGGATTGGTCAACTGGAAAATATCTCGCAAGCTTGGGATATTCTATTGACCCTAAGTATAATGTTTCTCTACTATTTTGCTATGGAAAGTCTAGTGGGAAGAACCATAGGGAAAGCTTTAACCAAGACAGTTGTAGTATTAAAAAATGGAGAGAAACCCACAACAAGAGACATCGCTATTCGTACTATTTCTAGGTTTATACCTTTTGATCCATTATCCTTTTTAGGAAATCCAACAAGGGGTTGGCATGATAGTTTAAGTGAAACCTATGTGGTAAAGGAAGACCTGCTAAAAGAATCGATAAGACTTCATAAGCGATTTATTGCCCTTGGAGAAGAAATTGAGGAAGAAACAATATAATCTTGAATAAATAGTATTTATGGAGCCGGATTGGGTTGCCTTTCGTGAATTAAATCAATCTCTTTTAGTAGCTCATCCGATAATTGCAGGTGGATACTATCGATATTTTCTTTAAGTTGTGCTAAAGTGGTTGCCCCAATAATATTTGATGTAACAAAAGATTGTTGGTTTACAAAAGCCAAGGCTAATTGTGCTAGGCTTATTCCATGTTTTTTTGCTAATGCAGCATATTGCGTGACCGCAAAGTTAACCTGTTCGTTTAAATAGCGAGACATTTGGGGAAATAAGGTTAAACGTGCATTTTTTGGTTTTTGCTCATGTAGGTATTTACCGGATAATATCCCAAAAGCCATAGGTGAATAGGCCAATAATCCAATGTTTTCTCGCATAGAAATTTCTGCTAAGCCCACTTCATAAGTTCGATTAAGTAGGGAATAAGGATTTTGTAAGGTCTTGGCTCGGGTTAAGTTGTTATTACCAGATTCTTCAAGATGTCGCATGACACCCCAAGGCGTTTCATTCGATAAGCCATAGTGTCTGATTTTCCCCTCTTTTACAAGAGCATCTAAAGTGCTAATTACTTCAAAAAAGTTATCTTTCCATTGTTCTTCTTCAAAATGACGGTAGCCTCTTTTTCCAAAAAAATTTGTATTTCTTTCCGGCCAATGTAGTTGATATAAATCGATATAATCGGTTTGTAAACGCTGTAAACTTTTACCGATGGCATCGTGAATGGCCTCTTTACTAAAGCCTAAGTTTGGACGAATATATCCCATATTGGCGCTTGGGCCGGTTATTTTAGTAGCTACTATTACTTCTGTTCTTTTGTGAGTTTTTTTGAGCCAACTTCCTATAAAACGTTCTGTTTTTCCTTGTGTTTCTGCACGTCCGGGAACAGCATACATCTCAGCCGTATCAATAAAATTAACACCTTGATCAAGCGCATAATCTAATTGTTGATGGGCTTCATTTTCTGTATTCTGTTCACCAAAAGTCATAGTGCCTAAGCAAATCTTACTGACATTCATATCGGTGTTGGGTAGGTTAGTGTATTTCATCATATATTTATTTGGTAATGGCAGCTACTCCGGGTAAAGTTTTGCCCTCTAACATTTCAAGCATAGCACCACCACCGGTAGATACATAACTAACACGATCAGCAAAACCAAATTGTTTAACAGCGGCCACACTATCACCACCGCCTACCAAGCTAAAAGCACCATCATTGGTAGCATCTATAACGGCATGACCTAACTCTATGGTTCCTTTAGCAAATTTGGGCATTTCAAAAACGCCCATAGGACCATTCCATAAGATAGTTTTTGATTGCATAATAACAAAGGAATAGGCTATTTCTGTTTTGGGGCCAATGTCTAATCCCATCCAACCTTGGGGGATACTGTCAGAAGGAACAATTTGTGTTGTGGCATCATTACTAAACCGGTCAGCAATTACCACATCTAAAGGCAAATGTATTTTTACATTTTTTGCTTTTGCCTTTTCTACTATTTCTAGTGCAAGATCCATTTTATCATCTTCGCATAATGAGTTTCCTATATCTCCTCCCTGAGCTTTGATAAAGGTAAAGCTCATACCCCCACCAATAATGATATGATCTACTTTATCGAGTATATTTTCAATGACCCCAATTTTAGACGAAATTTTGGCACCTCCTAAAATAGCTGTAATGGGTCTTTTCCCATCGGTTAATACTCTACTAATATTTTTTAACTCTTTTTCTAAGAGTAATCCAAAATATTTTTCTTTAAAAAATTGTGCGATAACAGCTGTTGAGGCATGAGCTCTGTGAGCTGTTCCAAAAGCATCATTAACGTAAATATCGCCCCATTTAGATAATTTTCTGGCAAAGTCTAAATCACCTTTTTTTTCTTCGGGATAAAAACGTAAATTTTCTAACAAAAGAACTTCACCTGACTTGAGCTTGTCCACAGCCTTTTGGACATCTTCACCAATACAATCCGGAACAAATTGTACAGGAACACCTAATATTTTAGAAACACTTGAAACAACGTGTTTAAGAGAAAACTTTGGATCTTTTCCTTTTGGTCTTCCCAAATGCGACATCAATACGACACTACCCCCATGTTTCAACACATAAGAAATGCTTGGTTTGGCGGCTACAATACGTGTGGTGTCCGTAACGGTAAACTCATCATTTAAAGGGACATTAAAATCTACTCGAATTAATACCTTTTTATCCTTTAAATTGGCATCAGATAGTGTTTTCATTGTTGCTGTGGGCTATTAAGCACTTATTAATGGTGTTCGTAATATATCAGATAGACAAAAGTACAATTTTATTCCCTACTTTTGTGCTAATTAGAAGCAAGAAATAGATGAATTTTGAACAAATTATCGGGCAATCTCATTTGGTAAAACACCTTAAGAACAGTGTGGACAATGGGCGCATATCTCACGCACAGCTTTTTGTTGGAAAAGAGGGAACCGGAACCTTGCCTATAGCCATTGCTTATGCCGGTTATCTGATATGTAAAAATCATAATGCTCCTGAAACTTGTTTGCAAAAGTGCCAAAAATTACAACACCCCGATTTGCATTTTGCTTTTCCGGTAGCCACAAACGATATGGTGAAATCGCATCCGGTCAGCAATCTGTTTCTAAAAGATTGGAGAGATTTTTTAGGGCGTAATCCCTATGGAAGTTTGTACGATTGGTATCAATATCTTGGCATTGAAAATAAGCAAGGCCAGATAGGAGTAGATGAAGCGCAAGAAATTGTAAAGGCTTTACAATTAAAACCCTATGAAGGGACATTTCAAGTTATGATTATTTGGATGACGGAAAAAATGAATATTGCCGCTTCTAATAAATTATTAAAATTGATTGAAGAGCCACCGGAAAATACGGTTTTTTTGTTAGTTACGGAACATGAAGAACAAATTATCAGTACTATTCGATCCCGTTGTCAGGTATTGCATTTTGGCAATTTAAGCGAACAGCAATTAGCAGATGCGCTTGTAAAAGATGAAAATTTAGATAGGCAAACAGCATTAAAAATTGCACATCAATCGGATGGCAATTACAATAAAGCAAGAAAAATAGCTCATAACAAATCCGATGAACGTATTTTTGAACAATGGTTTGTGGTTTGGGTGAGAGCTGCATTTAGAGCCAAAGGAAATGCCAGTGTCATTAATGATTTAATTGGATGGAGTACAGAAATAGCCGGTAAAGGAAGAGAATCTCAAAAACAATTTTTAAACTATTGCTTGCTGGTTTTTCGACAAGCGATGTTATTAAATTATAAGGTAGATAGTTTGGTTTATCTAGCTCCAAATACAGAAGGGTTTCAATTAGCCAAGTTTGCCCCTTTTGTACATAATGGAAATATTATTGGTATTACTGAAGAATTGGAGCAGGCTCAATATCATATCGAACGCAATGCAAATGCTAAAATAGTACTGCTGGATTTGTCTATTAAATTAACACGTTTGTTACACACTAAAGCGGTAAGCCTTGATGAATAATTCGAATTAATTATATCCAAACCGTTTTAATTGTTTACTGTCGTTACGCCAATTTTTATTGACTTTAACATAGAGTTCCAGGAATATTTTTTTACGAAAAAATTTTTCTAAATCTTTGCGAGCTTCAGAACCCACACGTTTTAAGGCAGCTCCTTTATGTCCTATTAAAATTCCTTTTTGGGTATTGCGCTCGACCATAATAACAGCTCTAATCTTAATAATTTTGGATTCTTCGTGAAAGGCTTCGGTATCGACTTCTACTGAATAGGGGATTTCCTTTTTGTAATGTAGTAAAATCTTTTCCCGAATGGTTTCGTTAACAAAAAAGCGTTCGGTCTTATCGGTCAGTTGGTCTTTCGGATAAAAAGGGGGAGATTCCGGCAATAATTCGACAATTCTATCAAATACGGTTTGTATATTAAATTTTTCCAGCGCAGAAACGGGATACACTTCTGCCTGAGGTAGTTTTTCTTGCCAAAAAGAAACTTGTTCTAGTACAAAATCTTGATCGGATTTATCAATTTTATTCAGTAAAACAAGAACCGGTATTTTTGCGTGGCGAATCTTGTTAAAAAAGGCCTCATCTTTCAAGTTTTTTTCTCCGATTTCAACCATATAAATAAGAATATCGGCATCATCAAAAGCTGATTTTACAAAATCCATCATCGATGCCTGTAGCTCATAAGCAGGTTTTATGATTCCGGGGGTATCGGAAAAGATGATTTGGTAGGCCTCATCGTTTACAATACCCAAGATACGATGTCGGGTGGTTTGTGCTTTTTGCGTAATGATAGATAATCTTTCCCCAACCAACACATTCATCAAAGTCGATTTTCCCACGTTGGGATTCCCGATAATGTTAACAAATCCGGCTTTATGCATATCATAGATTAATTAGTGATTGTAAAAGTACGATTTATTTATCGGTTCACTTTTACCAATAAATCCCAAAGTGTAATGCCCACACTAACTGAAATATTAAGGGAATGTTTGGTGCCATATTGTGGAATTTCAACACAATAATCGGAAGCAGAAACAATACTTTGTTGCACGCCTTTTACTTCATTTCCAAAGACAACTGCATATTTTTGATCGGGCTCCGGTAAAAAATCCTGTAATAAGATACTATCCTCTGCCTGTTCGATACTAATAATTTTCACCCCTTCCTTTTGTAGTTCTTGTACTAAGTCTAATGCATTTTCAGCATACTCCCAAGCAACAGAATCGGTAGCACCTAAGGCTGTTTTGTGAATATCTTTATGAGGAGGAATGGCTGTAATGCCACACAAATAGATTTTTTCAATCAAAAAGGCATCACTCGTTCTAAAAACAGAACCAATATTATTTAAACTCCGAATATTGTCTAAAATAACCAACAGAGGTGTTTTATTTGCTGCTTTAAACTCGGAGATATTTTTACGTCCCAGTTCGTGATTTTTTAGTTTTCGCATAATGCGACAAAAGTAGCTATTTATTTTCAGTAACAAACTCTGAGTACCGGCAATTCAAAAGTAAAAAACTATCTTTGCTTATTGATGAGATATACATTTGGAAAAGCGGAAAAGCTCAAGAGTAGAAAATTGATTGAGCAACTATTTATGAGAGGAGATCGTCTTACATCTTTTCCTATACAATTGGTATATCTCAAAACCCAACATAATACCGATGCTGCGATTCAAGTTGGTTTTTCGGTGCCCAAACGTCGGTTTAAACGAGCCGTAGATCGAAATAGAATAAAAAGATTGCTACGGGAATCGTATCGGTTAAACAAACATGAACTTCAAATAATTCAAGAGGCTGATTATACGAAAAAGCATATTTTTATGTTTGTATATATAGGGAAAAGGGAAATGTCGTTTCAAGAAATAGAATCGGCTATGCTAAAGATATTTTCACAGTTTAATTCAAATAAAAAATGATGAAAAAAGTATTTGTATTTGTGAGTGTTTTTGTCATACTCATATCCTGTGACAAGATGGGAGAATCAACCGTTTCAAAAGGCTATTTTAAAGATGAAATGGCAGTTCAAGAGGCAATTGAGCCGTCTAATGATGATACACCTTTAAATCCGAATGAAGAAGATGTAGATTTGGAGCCACAAAAATTAATTAAAACCGGATCCTTAAGTTTTGAAACGCAATCTTTAGACAAAACCTATCAGATTATTGCTAAAAATATCAAAAACTACCATGGTTATGTTCAAAATGACTTTACGCAAAAATCGTATGACCGAATTTCCAGAGATTTAACTGTACGGATTCCGGTTAAGAATTTTCAGCCCCTTGTCGATTCTATTGCCACTACCGTAAAAGTATTTGATAGAAAAGAAATAAACACCAAAGATGTTACAGAAAAATTTGTCGATATAGAAGCCCGAATAAAAGCCAAAAGAAAACTAGAAGAACGTTATTTGCAATTGCTGAGCAAAGCCAAAACGATGGGTGATATGCTAGAAATAGAACGACAAGTAGCTCAGATAAGAGAAGAAATTGAAGCCAAACAAGGTCGTTTAAAATACTTACAAAATCAAGTCACTTACAGTACACTACATCTTAGTTTTTACGAATTGATTCCGGTTCAAAACGCCCCTTCAAAAACCTATCTCAGCCGTTTGTGGCGCGCCGCTAAATCCGGTTTCCAAAGTATTGGGAATTTTTTCATAGGTTTGGTGTATGTTTGGCCTTTTATTTTAATAGGTGTTCTAATCGGTTTATGGATTAGAAATCGGATTCGAAAAAGAAAGGCAATGACGTAATTTAACCTTATTTAGATTGAAAATATTGATGCGAAAATTAAAAAAACGTAGTTTGTGGCTTATTCTTGGAGTATTTATTCTGAGTTCAGTAGCCTTTACCTCTAATTTCTTTGAAATTGCCAAACAATTAGAGATTTACAGCAAGGTATTTAAAGAAATCAATATGTATTATATTGATGAAATAAATCCGGCAGAACTCAATGAAATTGCTATAAAAAGCATGTTAAAACGTTTAGACCCTTACACTAATTTTTATGACGAGCAGGGTATAGAAGATGTGCGAATAAAACGATCCGGAGAATACGGAGGTATAGGGGCTTATACACGTTACAAAGATAAACGGCTATTTATTTTAGAACCTTATAAAGATGCTCCGGCAGCTAAGGCCGGGCTTAAAGCAGGGGATGAAATTATTCAAATAGATGACGTAGTTTTAAAAGATTATGAAGAAAAAAGTGTCAGTAACTTGCTGCGAGGCACTCCCGATACCGAAGTGCATTTGATTATTCTAAGACAAGGTAAGGAACTGGCTATTTCCGTAAAACGTTCTAAAATAGAAATGAATCCGGTTCCTTTTTACAGTATGATTGATGATGAAGTGGGTTATATTGCTTTTATAAAATTTAACAAAAAAGCGAGTAAAGAAGTAGGTAAAGCTTTTAACGATTTAAAAGCAAAAGGGATGCAAAAATTAATTTTGGATCTACGAGGAAATCCAGGTGGATTATTGAGCGAAGCCGTTACTATTACCAATATGTTTATTCCTAAAGATAAGGTGGTGGTTAGCACCAAATCAAAAGTAAAAAAATGGAGTAATACCTATAAAACAACTAAAGAGCCTTACGATATTGATATACCGATGGTGGTGTTGGTAAATGGTAGATCTGCATCTGCCTCCGAGATTGTCTCCGGTTCCTTACAAGATTATGATAGGGCTGTAATTATGGGATCCCGTTCTTATGGTAAAGGACTGGTGCAACGCTATCGAAAGTTAGCCTATGGGACACAGATGAAATTGACGATTTCAAAATATTATACCCCAAGTGGTCGCTGTATTCAGGAATTAGATTATACCCATAGAGATAAAGACGGTCATGTGCCTAAGTTTTCTGATGGAAAGGTTACAGGTTTTAAAACCACCCATGGACGTAAAGTTTTTGATGGGGGTGGCGTACTGCCCGATGTGCTTATTGAAAAGCCCAAAACACTTGATCTTACCAAAGAGTTACTAGCTTCCGACGCCTTGTTTTCTTTTGTGACGGATTATTATTATAAAAACCCTTCTATAGCGCCTGCAGATAAATTTACTATGGGTGATGAAGTATATACTGACTTTATGAAGTATATAAAAGACCATAATGATACTTTTAAAACAAAATCGGATAAAGAATTTGACAAGGCTTTTAAAGAAGCTGAAAAAGAAGGTTTTGGTAAACAAATAGCTCTTGATTTTACAAGTTTTAAAGCAATAATAACCGAAAAAAAAATAGAAGAATTAGCTAAGAATAAAGCGGAAATAATGGAACATTTAACCGAAGAAATTGTCAAGCGCTATTATTTTAGAGAGGGTGTGTATCAACAAAAAATGGCATTTGACCCCGCAATTGTTAATGCCACTACATTATTACATAACGAAAAGCGATACCATAAAATATTAAAGTAAAGATTAAATTGTAAATTTGCCCCACTTTTAAAGGAACAAACGCAAAACTAGATGAAAAATAGAACTCGTGCACAAGAATCATCCAATGCCATAGAGCGGCTTTATATCGCTATGCGTCATCTATTTAGTAGAGGTTTTTATAAGCCTATGGGTGCATCTGGAGAAACCTTACGGAGTTCATTATTGTTATTACGACCTGAAATTTACGGTAGCATAGCTGGTGAACAAGTTGAGTTAAAGGGTTTGGTGTATGTCTTGGATCGTTTGCCTAAAGGAATAGAAGAGTGTACTTATGTAGATCTTACCGCAGACGAAGGGTATAAACACAGCCACTTTCAAGTTATTATTCCTAAAAAAAGACGACGTAATTGTTTTCGTATTGATATCAATCAAATGAATATTGAAGTGACTCGAGGGCGATCGGAGATTTATGATATTTTGACACACCTCACTTTTTTATATATTGAATCTCATAAAATTCGTCGGAGAGTTTGGTTGCAAAAAGACCGGCAAATGTTACATGAGTGGGAGCAATTAGAAAAAGTAGTACTTCATAATAAAGAATTGAGTAAAGATGAACGAGAGGTATTATTGGTTCATTTAGGTAGTATTTTAGGAAGATCGTATAGTGAAGTAAAAGAGGCCTATCAATCTTTTGCCGAACCGGATAATCAAGAACGTTTTGCTGAAATAATATATTGGTTAGGAAAATTAGCGATAGAAGAAGCCAAAGAAAACGGTCAAAAACGTACTATAAAATTTTCTCCGGACTTACGTGACAGTATTGGACATCATATCTATGGCGATATTTGGGCGAGTAAGATTAAAAAGGTTTTATACGAACACGACTTGTTAGATAGACCGATTCATATTATTAGTGCCAATATGCATTCCGTTATGAATACACTCTATGCACCTGCGGCCTTACCGGAACAAGCAGCGGCTAATCAATCCTTTGATTTGTATCATTTGTTAAGCGATGACCATAATGAAGAGCTCAGAAGATTGGTAAAGGAATACGCCGCAAAAAATGGTCTGTATTATATTAAAGATACGTCAGGAACCAATATTAACGTACAACTGATTGATACGGCAAAAATAGACTTAACGTCTTGGGGTTTTACGAATAATCAAGGGAAAAAACCGGTACTTATTGTAATGGATTATGCTTTTGGAGAACAAGCCTACGAAACGATGGACGAATTACTAAAACCGTATAAACATTCTAAATCAAAACGGATATTAATGCCGGTTGAATCGGTATCTATCATGGGAAAAGCCGGCATATTAGAAGGATCTAAAGGTGATATAATGATTCCAACGGCTCATGTTTTTGAAGGAACAGCCGATAATTACCCCTTTAAAAATCAATTGCGGAAAGCCGATTTTGATGATTCGGATATTCCCGTTATTAAAGGAACTATGATTTCTGTATTGGGAACCTCATTACAAAATAAGGATATTTTACAATTTTTTCACAATTCAACTTGGAAAGTTATCGGCTTGGAAATGGAAGGGGCTCATTATCAAAAAGCAATTCAAGCCGCTTCTAAAATAAGGGGTAATATCGCTAAAAGAGTTAAGGTGCGTTATGCCTATTATGCCTCTGATAATCCATTAAAAACCGGTAGCACATTGGCATCCGGTGGATTGGGTACTTCAGGAGTAAAACCCACCTATACCATTACCCATAAAATTTTACAACAAATATTTACTCAAACCCAAAATTTATAACTAATGGCAAAAAAACATGATATACAAGAGGAAGAAATAGACCTTGGCACTTTGTTTTCACAAATTGGAGCTTTGTTTTCCAAATTTTTTAATTTTTTAGGTCAGTTATTTACTACCTTGTTTAGAGGGCTTATCCTGCTGTTGCTATTTATTAAAAAACACTTTGTAAAACTATCCATAACTGCAGTAACCGGTGCAGTTGTTGGTTTTTTTGTGAATATTTTTGTTCCTGAGAAATATCATTACGATATGATTGTTTCGCCTAATTACGATGCTGCTTATCAAATGAACGAGCGGGTACAGTACTACAATCAATTGATTAAAAATGAAGATAGTGTTCGTCTTTCTAAGTTGTTTCAAATTGATTTTGAGGATGCCAATTCATTAACCGAATTTGAAATGCGAAGACAGGAAGAGAAAAGAGATATTATAGAAGCCTATAATACCTTTTTAGAAGATAAAGACTCTTTGACAAAGGTTGAAATCTCTTTTGAAGACTTTGCCGATGAAGATTTTTCTTTTTTTGATTCTAAATATTATGCTTTTAGAATTTCCCTAAAAAAAGAACAATTAAAACGGAATATTCAAAAAGACTTACTAGCCGATTTAGAAAACAATCCTCATTTGCAAAATGAAAGAACCTTAACCTTGGAAAGGTTAACGGAGAAAGAGAAAAATTTAAGAAAAACGATTTACGATATAGACTCGCTCAGAGCCACTTACCAAAAGGTCGCTTTGTTGGCTGCCCAAAACACGCCCAATGTAGGGACAGCTATTGATATTGTAGATAGTAAAAAAGCAAATGATAATGACATCCGTCTGTTTGGTGTGTATAAAGATGCCTATAGAAATTTAGATACCTTATTGTTAAAAAAACAAAAATTACAGGATATTTATAGGGTGATTACTCCTTTAAAGCCTTTGGGTATAGCTAAGACACGTGTAGTTGAGAAAAAAACAGTTTTAGTAAGTCTTATTTTCATTGGATTAATGTTGTTGTACATTTTACTTAAGGAATTAAACAACTACTTAGATTCGTATACTAAAGAATCTTAAATCCGGTATTGAATACGTGTTATGCAAAAGATAAAGGTATTAGTTACCGGTGCTTTCGGGCAGTTAGGGCAGGCTTTGCAAGAGGTTGCGAGTACTGCTAGTTCGGTAGAATTTATTTTTACGGATTCAACAACTTTAGATATTACGGATGCTAAAAAAGTTAAATCTTTTTTTGAAAGCCATTCTTTTGATTATTGTGTGAATTGTGCAGCCTATACCGCTGTAGATCAGGCAGAGATGGAACAGGAAAAAGCGTATTTAGTGAATGTTACAGGCGTACAGCATTTAGCTGAAAACTGTCAAAAGCACGAAGTGGTGTTGATTCAGATTTCTACAGATTATGTCTTCGACGGAACGACTAAAACACCCTATAAAGAGGAGGACACTCCGAATCCCATCAATTATTATGGATTTACTAAGTTAAGAGCAGAACAAATAATACAAGAAAAACTCAAACAGTATTTCATAATTAGAACTTCTTGGCTATATGGCAAATCAGGTAATAATTTTGTCAAAACCATGCTAAAGTTAGCTACAATAAAAAAGGAAATAAAAGTTGTTGACGATCAAATAGGTAGCCCTACCAATGCAAAAGATTTAGCCAAATTTATAATGCATTTGGTTACAACAAAAAACGAGAGTTATGGTATCTATCACTTTAGTAATCAGGGTCAAACAAACTGGTATGGATTTGCTAAGGAAATTTTTAATCTAAATAATAGTAAAGTATCAGTAATTCCTGTTTCCTCAGTAGATTACCTTACAAGAACAAAAAGGCCGATATATAGTGTTTTGAATACAAATAAAGTAATCCAAAAAACTAATTTTAAATTAAGGGATTGGAAATTGACTTTAAAAGAATTCATCAAAACTAATTATTAATATATTTATTTTAAGAACCAAATTTTGAAAAAGAATCTAATTATTTTTGGAACTCGCCCAGAAGCTATAAAAATGGCTCCATTAGTAAAAGCTTTAAAGAAAGATGAAGCTTTTGAAACTAGAGTTTGTGTCACGGCACAACATAGAGAAATGCTCGATCAAGTACTTGATTTTTTTGAGATCAAACCAGACTATGATCTTGACTTAATGAAACCGGGTCAAAATTTATATAATTTAACAGCTACAATTATCACAGAATTAAAACCAATTTTAGAAGAATTTAAACCAGATTATGTTTTTGTACATGGTGATACAACAACAACTATGGCATCTAGTATTGCTGGTTTTTATGCAGGTGCAAAAATTTGTCATGTTGAAGCTGGTTTGAGAACCTATAATAAGTTATCTCCTTTTCCTGAAGAAATTAACAGAAAAATAACCGGACACGTTGCGGATTATCATTTTGCACCAACACTACAATCTAAAGAAAACCTAGTAAAAGAAAATATTGATCCGAAGACCATAACAGTAACAGGTAATACTGTCATAGATGCCTTATTATTTACGTCAAATAAAGTAAGTAATTTAGATTCTGATGAACTCAAAGAGTTGAAAAACAAATTAGACTTAACAAAAAGAATTATTTTAGTAACCGGTCATCGTAGAGAAAATCATGGTCAAGGTTTTATTAATATCTGTAATGCATTAAAGCAAATTGCAGAGTCTCATGATGATGTTCAAATTGTATATCCAGTACATTTAAATCCAAAGGTGCTAAAACCAGTTCATGAAATATTGGATGATGTACAAAACATCTCCTTAATTGAACCATTATCATATCCATTATTTGTGTGGCTAATGAATCAGGCAACACTTATTATTACCGATAGTGGTGGTGTACAAGAAGAGGCTCCTAGCCTTGGTAAACCGGTTTTAGTTATGAGAGATACCACGGAGAGACCAGAAGCAGTTGATGCTGGGACTGTTATATTAGTAGGTACAGATTCAAAAAAAATAGTAAATGAAACCTCATTGTTATTAAGTAGTGAAGAGGTGTATAAAAAAATGAGTCAATTACATAACCCCTATGGTGATGGAAATGCCTGTGAAAGAATTATTGACTATATAAAAAATAGATAAATGAAATCTCAAAAAACGGTAATGATTGGCTTAGGTTACATTGGTTTGCCTACAGCAGCAGTAATGGCTAATAATGGTGTTGATGTAATAGGAGTTGATGTAAGTGAAAAAGTAGTAGAAACTATAAATCAAGGAAAGATTCATATAGTGGAACCTTCCTTAGATAAGTTGGTGCATAAAGTAGTACAAAAGGGTCGTCTAAAAGCGACTACAAGACCTGTTGCTGCTGATGTTTTCCTGATAGCTGTTCCTACACCATTTAAAGGAGAATATATTCCTGATTTGTCATATGTCGAATCTGCCATAATGAGTTTAATCCCCTTTTTAGAAAAAGGGAACTTGGTTGTTATTGAGTCTACGAGTCCTGTTGGAACAACTAAAAGAATGCAGGCTCTTATTAATGCGGAGAGACCAGATCTTGATAAAGATTTTTTTATGGCATATTGTCCAGAAAGGGTTTTGCCAGGCAATGTTATTTATGAATTGGAACATAATGATCGTGCTATTGGCGGAAT
>JANTFW010000027.1 GCA_024763245.1 Flavobacteriaceae bacterium
GCCTTATAATTAATACCTTCTTGGGCAAAACTGGCTATTGCCAAAAATAAAGCCGCAAAAAATAGAACTGATTGTTTCATAAAAGATGGGTTTCTTACTAATATATTTTGTAATAATCTGCTCAAAGATAAAATGATTTTGTATTGTGTACTAGCACCTTTTTATCTGCGACATAATATGGCGTGTCAGTAACAGATACTTTTGGATTAACCACAAAAAACCATAAATTTGATTAAAATGAATCAGGTATGATGATTAAAGTCCTTTTTACGGCGTTAAACTAATAAACTTAGGCATTCATACATTTATATTCTAGTTGTAATTTTTATATAGTATCTTTGATTTTAATAAACAACCAAACCATGATAAATGCTCTTATTGTAGATGATGAATTAAGTGCCATTGAAAGCTTAAAATGGGAGTTGGATAATTTTTGTTCGCAGGTAAAAATTATCGATACATTTACCAATCCTATCGAAGCTATTAGTGCTATCAATTACCTTAAACCCGATGTTGTTTTTTTAGATATCGAGATGCCTGAATTAGATGGGTTCCAATTATTAAAAAAATTAAATTATCGTTCGTTCGATTTGATTATTACCACGGCCTACAATCAATATGCTATTCAGGCTTTTAAAGAAAATGCTATTGACTATTTGCTTAAACCTGTAGATCCGGACGAATTGATAAAATCGATGGATCGTGTTAAAAAAAATAGGAGTGGTAAACACTTGGGAGACAATATTGAAAAAATTTTTAAAAATATTATCACTAAGGATATGCAGTCTAAACCCAATAAAATTCCCTTAGCCTTATCCGACCGTATTGTGATGGTACAAGATACCGATATTGTTTACTGTAAGTCGGATGGAAATTACACCCATGTTATTATGAAAAGTGGGAAAGATTATTTGTTGTCAAAAAGCTTAAAAAATAGCATTGAATTACTCCCCGATTCACAATTTATACGAGTGCACAAATCTTTTGTTGTTAATATCAATTATATTAGTGAATATATGCGCGGAGATGGGGGTGAAATCATTTTATCCAACAAGGATAATATTCCGGTCTCGCGAACGCACAAAGCAAAGCTTCTCGAACTTTTGCAAATTAGTTAAGAAGCGATGACTTAACACTGCCTTACATGCCTTACCTTTTTTTTGATTTTCCGGAATTTTCTAGAGCCATAAATCAAAATGGGGTTACTATTTTTGTTTCCGGTTTTTTATTGACGCTCTCTCTATACCATTTCTTATTGTATTTTCAACACAAAGATAAATCGTATATTTACTATAGCAGTTATACCTTTTTGATATTTCTCTATATTTTTTTTAGAGCCGAACACTTTTTTTTATCCGATATTTTTGAGGGCTATCACGACTTACTTTGGACGTCAACTATCCCCTTACAATGGGTTTTTTATATTATCTATATGTTATTTATTCAAACATATTTAGAGTTAGAAAAAAACCTTCCGCAATGGAATAAAATTGTTAAAGTGATTGAGTTGAGTTATCTGTTAATATTAGTATCCTTACTGCTTCACTTTTTTCTCACCCGTGATTCCTCATTATTAACCGGTGCACATCACTATTTTTTTATTCCTAGTTTTATTTTGTTCTGTTTGGTTAGTATTATCTTGTTTTTCAAGATAGATTCTATTTTAAAATATTATGTAATCACCGGTTCTTTTTTTTATATACTTTTTGGAGTGATTGCCTTTTTGGTTTCTAACCAAGGTGTTTATGGGGGTTTGCTTTTCTTTTATTTTGCTATTTTTTTAGAAAATATCTTTTTTGCTTTAGGTTTAGGTGCCAAACAAAAAAAAATTCTTCGGGATAGAAACACCGCACAAGAAGCTATTATTAAAGAGCATCACATAAACATACAATTACAACAAGATATTAAAAACCGATTAGATGAAGAGGTCGCAAAAAAGTCCAAAGAAATCTTAGAACTCACAAAAAGAAATGAAAAAGAACACCGACGTAAATTAGCTGCCGAGTTTTCAAAACGCACCCTCGATTTAAGGATGAAAGCACTACACACTCAGATGAATCCACATTTCTTATTTAATTCGCTTAATTCTATCAAACATTTTATCATCAAAAACAAAAAAGAAGATGCGGCTTACTTTTTGAGTAAACTATCCCGTTTACTTCGAAAAATCCTAGACAATACACAGCAAAAAGAAATCAGCTTACAAGAGGAGTTAGACATAATGCAACTGTACTTGGAGGTGGAAAATCTCAGACTAAACAAAGCCATAAAAATGACACAAATTATCGCCGAAAATATAGATTCACACCAAATAAAGCTTCCTCCTCTTGTCCTACAACCTTTTATTGAAAATGCCATTTGGCATGGATTAGCTTTAAAAAAAGGAGAAAAATCTATACAAATTACGATAACAAAACTAAAAAGGTCTATACAAATTAACATTGAAGATAATGGCATTGGTCGGGAAAAAGCAGCCATAAAAAAAGCTGCAAAGCTGGTAGAAAAAGAAGCTACCGGAATAGAACTTACCCGACAACGTTTAGAGGCATACACAGAGCACCTATCACAACCAGTAAGTATTCTATTTAAAAATCAGAATGAAGATGCTATAGATAAGGGAACTTGTGTTACACTAGAAATCCCTATGCTATTTAACGAATAAACGTATTTTTGTATATTGTTATTTCAACAATCTGTATATAATGCTACTATTAACAATTGACTGGGGCTATATTTTTACACATCCAAATACCAATGGTATTACCATTTTTATATCCGGGTTTTTGTTGACCTTGTCTATGTATCATTTTTTGTTGTATTTTCAACACAAAGATCGTTCTTACCTTTACTATAGTTTATATACTTTTTTAATCTTTATATACTCCTACCATCGCGCAAAATATTTTTTTCTAAGAGATTTAACAACAAGTTTAAAACCTTATCTCTATTTTTTTCAAGTACCTCTACAATGGTCATTTAATACCATATATCTCCTTTTTGTAAAAACCTTTATTGATCTAAAAAAATCCAATCCTAAATGGAATCGTTTTTTAGATTTTGCCATTATTTTGTATTTTCTGGTTTTAATTGTACTCACTGTTTACACCTATCAAACCGGTAATCGGTCTGTTTTAAGCTATAGCTATGCCTATCTGTATTTACCCAGCATTAGTGTAATTGCAATAATCACTATGTATATACTCTATAAAATGGATACCGTATTAAAGTATTACGTGTTAATTGGTTCTATTATCTACCTCTTTCTAGCTTTAACGGCTTTTTACCTTTCCTTTCTAGGCCATTCGGTAACTACACTTTTTTTTATGGCCACTTTTTTTGAAAATATCTTTTTTGCTTTAGGTTTAGGCGCTAAACAAAAAAAAATACTCGTGGACAAAAACGTCGCTCAAGAAAAAGTTATTTTAGAACACAAACACAATTTAGATTTACAAAAACAAATACAAACAAAATTGGACGAGGAAGTAAATCGAAAAACAGAAGAAATCATAAAACTGACCCGAAAAAACGAAAAAGAAGAAAGGAGAAAACTAGCAGCCGAATTCTCAAAACGCACATTAAATTTAAGAATGAAAGCGCTTCAAACACAGATGAATCCTCATTTTTTGTTTAACTCCCTAAATTCTGTTAAACATTATATCATCAAAAACAAAAAAGAAGATGCCGCTTATTTCTTGAGTAAACTCTCTCGATTACTCCGTAAAATATTAGACAATTCACAACTTCATGAAATTTCATTACAAGATGAATTAAAAGTGATGCAATTGTATCTGGAAGTAGAAAATATGCGACTAGATCATATCATTGCTTTAGAAATAAGCATTGACCCCGACATTAACACATCACAAATAAAACTACCTCCTCTTGTTTTACAACCTTTTATTGAAAATGCTATTTGGCACGGATTAGCGTTAATTAATAAAGATAAAAAAATTACTATTCGTGTGCAAAAAACTGACTTTTTACTCATTCAAATTGAAGACAACGGTATCGGTCGAGAAAAAGCAGCTATTAACAAAGCTGCCAAGCTGGTGGAAAAAGAATCTTTGGGTATTGAACTCACCAAACAACGCTTAGAAGCTTATACAGAACATCTTTCTCAAAAAGTGAGTATTCTATTTGAAGACCTATATAGCAATAATAAAGCCTCCGGAACACGTGTTATTATCCGTATTCCAATAATGTAGGAAACAATTACCGATTTTTTATTGAAAAGTACTCTTCTGCCGCAACATCTAATTCATTATACCAAGTTTCCCCAAACTTTCTAATCAAAGCTTCTTTTACAAATTGATAGGTAGGAATCTTGAGCGCTTTACCCAAAACACAAGCCTCATCACAAATAGGCCAAGCATGATAATTTACAGCAGTTAAGGTTTTATATTCTTGAATTCTAATGGGATACAAATGACAAGAGATAGGCTTTTTAAAATTGATAACCCCTTTGTTATAGGCCTCTTCAATAGCACATTTGGCTATGCCATCCGTATCAAAAATAGCATAAGCACACTCTTTATCATTTACTAAGGTCGTCTCAAACTCTCCAATCGGATTGGTAGTATACAAACCTTGTTTTTCAAGAGCTTTAATCCCTTCTTTTCTTAAATAAGGCTTAATCTTATCAATTATTTTTTCTAAAATTTTGGTTTCTTCTAGAGTAACCGGAGCACCGGCCTCTCCTTCGACACAACAACTGCCTTTACAAGCCTTTAGGTTACAGACAAATTCCCTGTCTAAAATATCTTCTGATACTATGGTTTTTCCAATTTGAAACATAGGGGCAAATTTAGCAAAAATTAGCACAAAAAAACTTGCATATCATTATAGATTATATACTTTTGCCGCCAAAAACCGGAAGTTTTTTAAAAAAACCATAAATTTACAATTATTTATTTTAGAATTATGAATTTTAGTTTTAAAGAAATCATTACAGCAACCATGATTTTATTTGCTGTTATAGACATAATAGGGAGTATTCCTATCATCATAGATTTACGAAATAAAGTAGGCCATATTCAATCCGAAAAAGCCTCTTTGGTTTCTGCATTAATAATGGTAGCCTTCTTGTTTATAGGGGAGCAATTACTCCGATTAATAGGGATTGATGTGCACTCTTTTGCCGTTGCCGGTTCATTTGTTTTACTCTTTCTAGCGCTAGAAATGATTTTAGGTATAAAATTATATAAAGATGATGCCCCAGAAACCGCCAGTGTGGTGCCTTTGGCCTTTCCATTAATTGCCGGGGCGGGTAGTATGACCACAATATTATCAATTAAAGCTGAGTTTGCAACCCTAAATATCTTGATTGCTATTTTGCTAAATATACTATTTGTCTATGCCGTGCTGAAATCTTCTAGAAGAATCGAACGCATTATAGGAAAAGGAGGGATTAGTGTCATTCGAAAAGTTTTTGGTGTAATTCTTATGGCTATTGCGGTAAAACTATTTGCTTCAAACATCCAAGGACTCTTAGCAAATTAAAAAATTATTTTTTTCTGAAATATTCAAAAACCAAAATTCGTTTTTATAAATTAATTTAGTATCTTTGCGCCCGCCTTAGAATGAATTAAGGTGTAATTAAGTATAATAAATTAATAATCAAAAACTTATGTACGCAATCGTAGAGATGGCAGGGCAGCAATTTAAAGTTGCAAAAGACCAAAAAGTTTTTGTTCATCGTTTAGCCGGTAAAGAAGGCGATAAAGTTACTTTTGATAAAGTACTTTTATTAGACGATGGCAAAGTAACTATTGGCGCCCCAGCTATAGCAGGAGCCGCTGTAACGGCCAAAATTTTAAGTCACCTTAAAGGTGATAAAGTTATCGTTTTTAAGAAAAAACGTCGTAAAGGATATCGTGTAAAAAATGGTCACAGACAGGCTTTTACCGAAATTCAAATTGAAAGCATTACGGCTACAGGTCATAAACCTGCAAAAAAAGAAGCTAAAAAGGAAACTACAAAGAAATCAGCCCCTAAAGCTAAAGCGGAACCTAAAGTAGCTCCTAACAAGGAAACTACTAAAAAAACCACAAAGCCAGCTGCTAAAAAGACAGCACCAAAAAAAGCTGCAAAAGCTGATGATTTGAAAAAAGTGGAAGGAATAGGACCTAAAATTGCTAGCATCTTTACAGAAGCTGGTATTGACACTTTTGCTAAATTGGCAAAAACAGATGTTGCTAAATTGAAAGAAGTTTTAGCAGCTGCAGGACCTAGATATGCCTCTAAGAATCCTAATTCTTGGCCAAAACAAGCAAAAATGGCTGCAGAAGGAAAATGGGATGAATTAAAAGAATGGCAAGATAACGTAAAAGGAGGTATCGAATAAATACCTATTTTAATAACCTTAAAATTTAAACATTATGGCTCATAAAAAAGGAGTTGGTAGTTCTAAAAACGGTAGAGAATCCGAATCGAAACGATTGGGTGTTAAGATTTTTGGCGGACAAGCGGCATTAGCCGGTAATATTATTGTGCGACAAAGAGGAACCAAACACCATCCCGGCGACAATGTATATATGGGAAAAGACCATACACTACATGCCAAAGTGGACGGTATTGTTGTTTTTACAAAGAAAAAAGACAATAAATCCTATGTTTCTATTGATGCAATAGAAGCCTAATTTACAAACCTATTTATATAAAAACAGAGTTATTGCTTAATAACTCTGTTTTTTTGTTTGTACCTTTACAACATGCAATTATTATACAATACATTTATTGTGTTTGCCGAAAGAATCGTACCGATTTTTGGGCTATTTAAGCCTAAAATAAAACAATTTGTACAAGGTAGAAAACAAACCTTCGATAAACTTCAAAAAAGCATTGCACCCGAAGACACTACCATATGGATGCATTGTGCTTCGCTTGGTGAATTTGAGCAAGGAAGACCTGTAATTGAAAAAATAAAACAACAATTTACGGAGTATAAAATAATCATTTCCTTTTTTTCGCCCTCAGGATATGAAATCCAGAAGGACTATCCTCTTGCCGATACTGTGGTATATTTACCTTTTGATACCCCAAAAAAAATTCGAAAATTTATCCACCTCACCCATCCTACTCTCGCCATTATTGTCAAATATGAGTTTTGGCCTAATTTACTAAAAGAACTAAAGCATCAAAAAATAAAAACACTTTTAATTTCCGGTATTTTTAGGAAAAATCAACGGTTTTTTAAGTCTAATAACATTTGGTACCGAAACACCCTACAGAGTTTTTCACATTTTTTTGTTCAAAACAGAGATTCTGTAAGCCTGTTAAAAAAAATTGGTTACACCAATGTGACCGAATCGGGTGATACCCGTTTCGATAGGGTTTTAGAAATCCTTAAAACCAAAAAAAAACTAGCTTTTTTAGACGATTTTTCGAAAAATTATCATGTTTTGGTTGCCGGAAGCACTTGGCCAAAAGACGAAAAACTATTGGTAAAATATTGTAACCAAAAGGCTAAAGAGAACGAACGGTTTATCTTTGCTCCCCACAATATAGAATCGGAAGAAATAAAACGCTTACAAAATAGCCTCAATAAAAGAACGGTCCTATACTCGCAAGCAAATTCGCAAAATATTAAGAACGCTAAAGTACTTATTATTGACTCAATTGGCATCTTAACTCAAGTATATGCCTATGCCGATCTCGCTTATGTAGGTGGGGGTTTTGGTGTAGGAATACACAATATTTTAGAACCTGCCACCTACGGCATCCCTATACTAATAGGTCCTAATTACCAAAAATTTCAAGAGGCCAGAGATTTAATTTTAGAAAAAGCCTGTTTTGAGGTTGATAGTTATTCACAATTGGAAAAACTACTAGAAAAAATGATAGAAAACCCTACTTTTAGGATAAAATCCGGTAAAATTGCAGCGGCCTATATTCAAAAAAATAGTGGGGCAAGCAAAAAAATAATGGAATATGTCACAAAGGTATTGTAACTTTGTATCTTATCTACTTAAAAAACTAACCTAATAACACGAATCATGAGAGAAAAACTAAAAGACTTTTTTGCACTACAATTTGAAGATGCATTGATTGATGAAATTATCGAAGCCGGTGAGTTAAAATTTTACAGATCAGGAGAATTAATGATGGATATTGGCGATCAAGTAGATTTTGTTCCTTTCTTATTGCGTGGGGTTTTTAAAGTCTTAAGTGAAGATAAAAACGGTGATGAAATAGCTATGTATTTTTTGGAGCGTGGTGACACCTGTGCTTGTTCGTTTATTAACTCTTTGGAAAGCAAAAAAAGTAAAATACGAACAGTTGCCGAAACAGATTCTGAAGTAATTTTAGTGAGTTTAGAACGCTTTGACGAATGGATGGTTAAATATAAAAGCTTTAGACATTATGTTATTGAAAGTTACAGTATTAGATTAAGAGAAATGATTGAAGCTATTGATACCCTTGCTTTTATGAAGATGGATGAACGTTTATTGAAATACTTACATGACAAAGCACAAGTACTTCGTGAGACCATGCTAAACACCACACATCAAGAAATTGCTTACGACCTAAACACATCGAGAGTAGTGGTTTCAAGACTTCTTAAACAGTTAGAAAATCAAGGAAAAATCGCTTTAAATCGCAACCGGATTGAGGTGTTAGATATTGACCGTTTCTAATAATTTGTAATCCGTAGACTTGACGCATTAATTACTTGTACATGATATTCGCGTGCACTATAATTAACCCCTTCTGTTTCGGAAATACCCCCATTAAATATATTAAACAGACTATTGTCGCAGGTACATTTTAGCAAAAACCCATCAAAAACCATAGCGCTACAAGAGGTTGGGGCTAAATGAGGACAAGCCCGATCAAAAGCTACATACGTACCGTTTCTGTTGTAAAGTAAGATACCTTTTATCCCGCCCGAAGTATATGCCCAACCCGAAGGAATTTGCAAATTATTAAACTCCGGATTATTAAGATTGATCGTGATATCAACCGGTGTATTAGGCAATAAATCGTTTGGAGTAGGGTTATCACAAGAGAAAATCAGTAAAAAAAAGAATAAATAGAACAAAGTCTTCATGGTGCATTTTATGTATTCAATTAACGCAAGTTACTGCTATTTCGTATAAATTACGTAATTTTGCCTTATGAATCTCATCCTACAGCTGTTGGCATGAGATTTTGTATTTAATATCTTTAAAATTACGACTACTTTTTGAGTCAATCAAATAAACAAAATACGGATTATGAATAAAATATCATATTTCACAAAAGAAGGTTTAGCCAAATTAAAAGAGGAGCTAAATACCATGGAGCATAAAGATCGTCCGCGTATCACTCAAGCTATTGCTGATGCAAGAGATAAGGGTGATTTAAGTGAAAATGCAGAATATCACGCTGCTAAAGAAGAACAATCTATGCTAGAGTATAAAATTGTACAACTAAAAAATACAATTGCCAACGCTCGTATTATTGATGAATCACAATTAGACCAATCTAAAGCTTTAATCCATTCTATTGTTAGAATGAAGAATTTAACTTTAAATAAAGAAATGACCTTTACTTTAGTAGCTGATGCTGAAGCAGATCTCGCTAACGGAAAAATATCTGTAGAATCACCCATTGGAAAAGGTGTTTTAGGAACTAAAGTTGGTGATATTGCTGAAGTAAAAGTGCCTAACGGTATCTTAAAATTAGAAATTTTAGAAATTTCAAGATAATGGCAAGTATTTTTAGTAAAATAATTAATGGGGAAATTCCATCTTACAAAGTAGCAGAAGACGATCGTTTTTATGCCTTTTTGGACATCAACCCAAATACCAAAGGACATACACTTGTTGTTCCTAAAAAAGAGGTAAATAAATTATTTGACTTAGACCAAGACACTTACAAAGACCTCTTATTATTTGCTCGTCGCGTGGCATTGGCACTACGAAAAAGTGTGTCTTGCAAACGTATCGGTTTGTCCGTTATCGGTTTGGAAGTCCCGCATGTTCATGTACATTTAATTCCACTTACTGATATGGAAAATGCTACTTTCCAATCAAAAATTAGTTTGACAACTGAGGAATTTCAAGAAATCGCTAAGACTATTCAAGATAATTTTATTTAAGACTTATATTCTCGGGTGTGTGATTTTTACAGAACTTCAATAAGTAAAAGATTTCCATAGAATTTAGGTTATTGCCGTAGCTTTATGCAAATAGTGCTTCCCTTTTCAAGTTCCGATTCTTTAATATAGATTTTTCCTTGATGAAAATCTTCTACAATTCTTTTAGAAAGCGAGAGCCCTAAGCCCCATCCACGTTTTTTTGTCGTAAAACCCGGATCAAATATTTGTTTTTGTATTGCTTTAGACATTCCTTTTCCCGTATCTGATACACAAATAGTTACACCATGTGATTCTTCCTGTACTTTAATCGTTATTTTTCCTTTTCCCTGCATGGCATCAACCGCATTTTTCACGAGATTTTCGATAACCCAAGCAAACAATTCTTGATGAACGCGAATCTTTAATGTAGGTACAGATGTCGTAAAATTAAAAACCACCTGTTTGGATAATCTGGATTGTAAATACTCATAAGACTCCTTGGTTAATTGAACAATATCTTCCTCTTTTAAAGGCGTATAAGAGCCTATTTTCGAAAACCTATTGGCAATAACTTCTAACCGATGAATATCTTTTTCTATTTCTTGGGCAATCGAAGTATTTTCATCTGTTTCTTTAAGCAAAGCCACCCAGCCCAACAAGGACGTTAAAGGCGTCCCTATTTGATGTGCTGTTTCTTTTGCCATACCCGTCCATAATTTATTCTCTGCTGCAATTTTATTAGTTTGTGTAAAGAGAAGAATAACGACAAAGAACAAAACTAAAATCAACAACAAGGCTAAGGGATAATACTTTAAGTTTGTTAAAATATCCGAATCATTGTAGTAAATATATTGTTTTGATGTATTGGCATATTGAATCGGTAAAGGCTGGTTCTGCGCTTTCATTTCCTTTAACTTCTTTTGTATATAACCTTTTTTTTTCACTTTTGCGGAATCGAGATTAGCAAAGTAAAGTACCTTACCCTTTTCATCGGTTAAGATTAACGGAATGCTGTAATTACTACCCATAATTTGTTGCTCCAAAGTAACATCAGCATCTAAATCCATATTAGTAGCCAAACGCTTATAGGTAGCTGCCAGGATTTCCATCTTTATTCGCTCTTCATCTTTAAACCGTTGAAAAAAAGCATAGGTATTCCAAAGTATCAAACTCACAATAAAAAGAGTGGCTGTAATAATTCCCCAGCGAATAATATGTTTATACGATTGTTGTGTCAATGCTATTACAATCAATGTAGCAAACCTACATAAAAAAATTAATTTAGAAATTGTTAATTAAAAAATCTATAAACACTAACAAAAAACCAATCAGGATAGTATATTTGTCGCATTAAAAAATATTTTGATTATGGATGTAACAGGTCGTATTAAAAAAATCGATGAAACCAAAGAATATGGTTCTAATGGTTTTAGAAAAAGAGAAATTGTCATCACTACAGATGAGCAATACCCACAACATATATTAATTGAGTTTACACAAGACAAATGTGCTTTATTAGACAACTACCAAGTAGGTCAAGATGTTAAGATCTCTATTAATTTAAGAGGGAGAGAGTGGATTAATCCAGAAGGAGAAGCTAAGTATTTTAACTCATTGAACGGTTGGAGAATAGAGGCTGCTCAATCTAGCACGCCACCACCTATGTCACCCCCAGAAAATCTAGAGCAAATTGAAAATACGCTCGATGATAACGAACCGGATGATTTGCCTTTTTAAAAGAGGTAAAACAAACTGATGTCTATTTGGCTGATATGTGTTAACTCCAAACATTTATCAGCCATTATTATTTGTATCACACAATGTTCCTGCTCGGCAAAGCCATAACATTTCCTCCTATAGAATTAGCTAACCCTGATGGTGTTTTAGCTGTGGGTGGGGATTTACACCCCAATCGAGTGCTCTATGCCTACAAAAAAGGCATCTTCCCTTGGTTTAACGAAGGAGAAATCATCGTATGGTATAGCCCGGACCCCAGGATGGTTTTATTTCCGAATGAAATAAAAATCAGCAAGAGCATGCGAAAAATACTGAGAGATAACACCTTTAGTGTTAGTTTTAACCAAGAATTTGAACAAGTAATTCACCATTGTAAAACTATTCAAAGAAAAGATCAAGAAGGAACTTGGATAACGGATGAACTGGAAAGAACGATGATTCAATTGCACCGGCAAGGTGTGGCAAAATCTGTTGAAGTATGGAAAGATAAAACTTTAGTGGGTGGTTTATACGGTTTAGATTTGGGAACTATTTTTTGTGGAGAAAGTATGTTTAGCTCAGAAAGTAATGCTTCTAAGGTGGCTTTTATCTATATGGCTCAAAAATATGGACAAAAAGGGTATCCGCTAATTGATTGTCAAGTGTACAATGAGCATTTGGCTAGTTTAGGCGCTAGAGAAATTTGCAGAGAAGAATTTAAGAAATACTTACCTAAAAAATAAGGATACTTAACGTGCTTTATAAATATTATTTGTAATTTGCTACTATGAATATTCAAAATGCACAAAAAACAGTAGATCTCTGGATTAAAAAACATGGCGTTCGTTATTTTAATGAACTGACCAATATGGCAATACTTACTGAAGAAGTCGGAGAAGTGGCTCGTATTATTGCCAGACGATACGGTGAACAAAGTGAGAAAGAAAGCGATAAAAATAAAGATTTGGGTGATGAACTAGCCGATGTATTATTTGTTGTACTTTGCCTAGCCAACCAAACCAATGTTGACATGAAGAAGGCTTTTGAAAAGAATATTTTAAAAAAAACAAAGCGCGATAACAAGCGACATCATAACAACCCTAAACTAAAAAAGTAATTTATAATAGAATAGTATGCCTAGTAAAAGATTAAAAAATGAACCTACATGGCGTCTTGCCTTACGATTCGGTATTGTATTTATTGTGGTAGTAATACTCATTCAAACCATATGGGAGTTTGTGTCCTCAGGTAATCTAAAGGCTATACCGCAAAGTTTTGAAAACGGACAATGGATTGAATATATTATTTCCAAACTTGTCATCGGTACGGTTTACGGTTTTACTATGGCCTATTTTACCAAAAAACAAGCCTAATAAAGACTGAATTATACTTGTGCCCATTTATCTAGACCATACCAAAAATCATTTCCTGAAAGGGACTATTTCTGTATCCGGTTCAAAAAGTGAATCCAATCGGTTACTCATTTTACAACAACATTACCCAAGTCTTGAAATCGAAAATCTATCTAACGCCGATGATACCCGATTATTAACAAGAGCCTTATCCAATCCGTCCAAAACTATAGATATTGGGCATGCCGGAACAGCCATGCGCTTTTTAACAGCGTATTTTGCAGTACAAAAAGGAATAGAAAAAATACTTACCGGATCAGAGCGAATGAAAGATAGACCTATTAAGATATTGGTCAATGCTTTACAACAGATAGATTCAAGGATCACTTACGTAGATAAAATAGGGTATCCTCCTTTGCTTATTCACGGTAAGGAAATCACTAAAAACAAAATTACTATTCAAGCTGATGTCAGTAGTCAATACATTTCTGCACTTCTATTGATAGCGCCCTTTTTAAAAAATGGGCTTATTTTAACATTAAAAGGCACCATAACTTCTACCCCTTATATACAAATGACTTTGTCACTACTAAAAGAACTAGACATAAATACCAGCTTTAAGGACAATACAATAAAGGTTTTGCCTTTTACACCAAACAGCGTATTACCTAAAAAAATATGGGTAGAACCCGACTGGAGTAGTGCATCCTATTATTATAGTTTGGTCGCTTTACACAAAGAAGGGGAACTAATCCTTAACGGATTTAAAGAAAACAGTCTTCAAGGGGATCGAATCGTAAGCGAATTGTACAAAAAACTAGGGGTAAAAACTACATTTATGGCAACCGGAATCGTGTTAACAGCTTTTCCAATTGCCTCTACCAAAAAGCTAGAATTTGATTTAATAGAACATCCGGATTTAGCTCAAACTATTATAGTTACATGTATGGGCTTGGGTATTGATTGTCAAATAAAAGGCGTACATACTTTAAAAATAAAAGAAACTGACCGTTTGGTAGCCTTAAAAAATGAACTGGAAAAGTTTGGAGCCACCGTCAACATCACCGATGATAGTATCACGCTAAGCGCTACTGCTATACTCCCAAAAAATATACAAATTAACACCTACCAAGATCACCGAATGGCTATGGCTTTTGCTCCTTTATCAGTACGCACTCCTTTATTTATCGAGCATCCCGAAGTCGTTAGCAAATCCTACCCCGATTTTTGGAAAGATTGGGGGAGTTTGTTTGATTGAGAAATGAATCTGTTTTGCTATAAATCAACAAGTAGATTTAGTAATCATTTTTTACTCAACTCTATAAACAGCAAGCTTTTTCAAGTATAATAATCTAAAGAGAAAGAATCATTTTTTAATTTTTCCTTAAATCTTCAATGTGTTAACCCCATTTGGAAAAATACTTCCCTTTTTACTTGACAAACGCCCCCTTGATATTGTATATTTGCGGGCTTTTTACCATTTTTTAAACACTAAAACCTAAGCACTTATATGAAATTATCACAATTTAATTTTGAATTACCCAGAGAACTATTAGCAGAATATCCGGCAGAAAATAGAGACGAAGCCCGCTTAATGGTTATACATCGCGACTCCGGAAAAATTGAACACCGTCTTTTCAAAGATCTTATTGATTATTTCGATGATGGCGATTTGATGTTACTCAATAATACCAAAGTTTTTCCAGCACGATTGATTGGTGAAAAAGAAAAAACAGGGGCATTAATAGAAGTATTTTTGCTACGAGAACTCAATGCCGACAACCGCTTATGGGATGTTTTGGTCGATCCGGCAAGGAAAATTAGAATTGGTAATAAATTGTTCTTTGGTGAAGATGAAAGTTTAGTTGCTGAAGTTATTGATAATACCACCTCTAGAGGTAGAACCTTACGCTTTCTTTTTGATGGGAATCATGACGAATTTATCGCTAAATTAAAAGAATTAGGACAAACCCCCCTGCCTAAATATATCAAACGTGAACCGACGGAAGAGGATAAAGAACGCTATCAAACCATTTATGCCAAACACGAAGGGGCTGTTGCAGCTCCTACTGCCGGTATGCACTTTTCAAAACACCTGATGAAACGTTTAGAAATAAAAGGAATTGATTTTGCAGAACTTACCCTTCATGTGGGCTTAGGAACTTTCAGCTCTGTCGAAGTAGAAGACTTATCAAAACACAAAATGGATTCTGAAAAGATTATTATTCCGGCAGAGGTCGCTGATAAAGTTAACCAAGTTAAAGATAGTAATAAAAAGGTAATAGCGGTAGGAACTACGGTTATGCGTGCTATTGAGAGTTCTGTATCCTCAAATCAACGATTAAATCCGGTTGAGAAATGGACACACAAATTTATTTTTCCACCCTATGAATTTAGTATTGCCGATGCCATGATTACTAATTTTCATACGCCAAAATCTACATTAATGATGATGACTGCTGCTTTTTGCGGCTATGATTTATTAGTAAAAGCCTACAAAGAAGCCGTAAAAGAAAAATATAAATTCTTTTCTTATGGCGATGCTATGTTGATCCTGTAATTACAAAAAAACTATAAAAAAAGGGTGATTCAAATATTGAATCACCCTTTTTTATGTAAGTGGTATTATCTTAAACTAAAGAAACACGTTTAAAACCAACAACTTCTACATCTCCATAAGTTTTTACATAATCAGCAACACTTAATTTGCTGTCTTTAATAAAATCTTGATCTAAAAGACATTGCTCTAAATCTAAGGTAGTGTTATCGGCAATAAAACGTTCCATTTTTCCGGGTAAAATTCTATCCCAGATTTGCTCCGGTTTACCTTCGGCTTTTAATTCGGCTTTTGCAGCTTCTTCAGCTTTAGCTAAAACTTCATCTGTTAATTGCGCTCTAGAAATAAATTGAGGTACATTTTTAAGCGTTTTTCCCAATCTACCTAACTCGATGTTTTCTTTTTCGATGGCAGCAATTCTAGCCTCTGTTTCGGCAGCAATAAAAGCAGGATCAAAGTCTTTATAGGTTAAAGTAGTCGCTCCCATAGATGCCACTTGCATAGCTAAGTCTTTAGTCAATACATCAGCGTTAGTTACGGCATTTGAAACACCTACTACGGCAGCAATCTTATTACCCACATGAATATAAGAACCCACATAAGGTGCTTCGATACGTTCAAAACCACCTACTTCAATTTTTTCGCCAATAACTCCGGTCTGTTCCAAAACTTTATCGGCAATGCTCATTCCATCTTTAAATTCCGCAGCTAAAAAGGCGTCTTTATCCTTGCAATTAAGAGCAATTTCAGCAAACTGGTTGGCCAAGGCTACAAAATCGTCATTTTTGGCAACAAAATCGGTTTCACAATTCAAAGAAATTACTGCACCAACTGTTTTATCTGCATTCACTTTAGCAATGGCTGCACCTTCTGACGAATCTCTATCGGCTCTTTTAGCAGCAACTTTTTGACCTTTTTTACGTAGTACTTTAATAGCTTCATCAAAGTCTCCTTCGGCCTCTTTTAATGCATTTTTACAATCCATCATTCCGGCTCCGGTCATTTTTCGTAATTTACTTACTTCTGCAGCTGTTATTTTAATCATTTTATTCTATTTATGATAGTTGTTATAAAAATTTACTTTTTAGAAGCTTCTGCTGTTTTTTCTTCTACAACAGTTTCTTTCACTTTTGCTTGTTTTTGTTTTTCGGCTGTTTTTCTTTCTTTTGATGCTTTTTTCTCAGAAAGACCTTCAGCAATAGCCGCGGTTAAATAACTCAAAACCTTATCTATTGATTTGGTAGCATCATCGTTAGATGGGATCACATAGTCAATAGGTCGCGGATCTGAATTGGTATCTACCATAGCAAAAATTGGGATATTCAATTTAGAAGCTTCTGCTACAGCAATATGCTCTTTTTTGATATCCACTACAATTATAGCACCGGGCAAACGTGTCATATCAGAAATAGACCCAAGGTTTTTTTCTAACTTGGCTCTTTGACGATTAATCTGTAATTTTTCTCTTTTTGATAAAGCTTCAAAAGAACCGTCTTGTTTCATTCTGTCAATATTTGACATTTTCTTTACTGCTTTACGAATGGTTTGAAAATTTGTCAACATACCACCCGGCCATCTCTCTGTGATAAAGGGCATATGAACGTTTTCTGCATTAGTTGCAATAATTTCTTTTGCTTGTTTCTTTGTCGCCACATATAATACACGACGTCCTGAAGCAACAATTTTCTTTAAAGCAGCAGCTGCCTCTTCCATTTTAGCTGCTGTTTTATACAAGTCAATAATATGAACCCCGTTACGCTCAGAATAAATATACTGTGCCATATTAGGGTCCCATTTACGAGTCAAGTGACCAAAGTGAACACCTGCATCGATTAATTCTTTAATGTCAATATTTGCCATTTTACTAAATTGATTTACGTTCCGTTGAGTTAGCAATAGCAGAGTAGCAAGTATCTTGGTCTCTGGTATTTGGATGCTAAATTAATTTCAACAATAACTGATTAAAAATATAAATTTAAGTTTTGATTAATCTTTTAAAAAAACCATATAGTATAGATTTGATAAAGATATAATCGTAATTGTTTAACGTTTAGAGAATTGATATTTCTTACGCGCTTTCTTTTGACCGAATTTCTTACGTTCTACCATACGAGAATCACGTGTTAACAATCCTTCCGGTTTTAGTATAGTTCTGTAATCCGGATTTATTTCTGATAAGGCTCTGGAAATTGCTAAACGAATAGCTTCTGCTTGCCCTTTTACACCACCACCTTTAACGGTAACTTTAATATCATATGTAGAGACATTATCGGTTAATGATAGGGGTTGCATAACTTTATACTGTAGCGTAGCAATAGGAAAATATGTGTTTAACGCTTTGTTATTAACCATTATTTCTCCGTTTCCTTCTTTTAAGAAAACACGAGCAACTGCTTTTTTTCTTCGGCCTATTTTATGTATTACTTCCATTTTATCTCAAATCGTTTAGGTTACACAATGTGGGTTTTTGTGCTTCTTGTTGGTGTTCAGATCCCACATAAACATATAGGTTTCTAAACAAAGCACTTCCTAATTTGTTTTTAGGCAACATTCCTTTAACCGCTCTTTCAATTAAGCGTGTTGGATCTTTATCAAATAATTCTTTGGCTGATAAAGAGCGTTGACCTCCGGGATATCCTGTGTGACGGATATAGGTTTTGTCACTCCATTTTTTTCCGGTTAAAACGATTTTTTCTGCATTGATAATGACAATATTGTCACCACAATCTACGTGAGGCGTATAATTTGGTTTGTATTTACCTCTCAAAAGCATTGCTACTTTTGAAGCTAAACGGCCCAATGTTTGCCCGTCCGCATCAACCAACAACCATTCTTTATTAACGGTGTTTTTGTTAGCCGATACTGTTTTGTAACTCAATGTATTCACTACTATTGGTTTTTTGTGTTAAAATAATAAATGTACTAATCGATCTCTTCTTTTTAAAAGAGTGTGCAAAAGTAGTAATTATTCTACAATAAAAAAAGCGTAATTGCTTTTTATAACAATTACGCTGTAAATAATCTAGTTTACTGTTAACCAGCAAATAACAAGTTGTAAGTTTTCTTAATTAAAAGAACTCTAAGAATCCAATGCCGGAATACGTAAAACCTGACCCGGATAAATTAAATCGGGGCTCTTTAGCATGGGTTTATTGGCTTCAAAAATAACAGGATACTTCATTGCATCACCATAGTATTTTTTGGCTATTTTACTTAGAGAATCACCACTTACCACGGTGTGGAATTGTGCTTGTGGTTCCTCAATAGCAACCGTCATTCTATCATCAACATTAGCAATACCCTCAGTATTTCCCAATACCAATACCACTTTCTCTCTTGTTTCTTGCGAGTCGGCTTCTCCCCAAACTATAGCCGTATCTCCTTCTACTTCTACATTTAGGTCTTGAACTTCAAATCCTAATTTTTCTACAGCATCTGAAAGCGCAAATGCTTTATCAGTAGCTTCTTCTTCGGTTGTTTTACCAATGCCAAAAACTTTAGCTCCTGCATTTTTAATAAATGAAAATAATCCCATAATTTTAATTTTTTAGGTTTATAATTAAATACAAAGGTGCGTCATTTTTTTTTGAAAACAAAATTTACATTATCATTTAATAGTATTTTTTCTATGACTTCAGGATAATACCGATATTCTAATTGATGCACTTTTTGAGCTATATCTGCTATGCTATCAGATAGTTGCAGCGCAATATTTTTTTGAAAAACAACCGCACCTTCATCATAATTTTCATCGACATAATGAATCGTAATGCCGGTTTCAAGTTCCTTATTGCGTTTTACTTCTTGATGTACAAACTCGCCATACATACCCTTTCCACCGTATTTTGGCAATAAGGCCGGGTGTATATTCACTATTTTCTTTGGGAAAACCTGAATAATAGATTTTGGTATCTTCCATAAAAAACCGGCTAAAACTATAAAATCAGCTTTTTTAACTAATAATTGAAGTAAGATGTCTGTTGTATATAAGTCCTTTCTATTGAAATAAAGGTGATTAACATGTAACCGCTCTGCTCGTTCTAAAACTTTGGCATCCTTATTGTTTGATAAGACCAGAACAACACGTGCAATGGAGCTCTTTGTAAAATAGTTGATAATATTTTCGGCATTGGTTCCATTACCCGACGCAAAAATCGCTATTCGTAACATTAATAATTAAATTAAACAACAAGAAATCGTTACGCTGTAACGAAATTAGTAACATTTTATGGGTTGAAAGTACACTTTTTAGGCGAATAGTACATAATAAATCGAAAAATAAATTTGTTTTTACAAAAGTTTCTTATTTTTGCCCCATAATTAATTAAAAACCTTTACAATTATGTCAGACATTGCATCAAGAGTAAAAGCCATTATCATAGATAAATTAGGCGTTGATGAAAACGAAGTTACCATGGAAGCGAGTTTTACCAACGATTTGGGCTCAGACTCATTGGACACTGTAGAATTAATCATGGAGTTTGAAAAAGAATTTGATATTCAGATCCCTGATGATCAAGCTGAAAACATTGCGACCGTTGGTCAAGCAATTTCATTTATCGAAGAGGCTAAAAAATAAATTTTTATACTCACATTAAAAGCTATGGATAATTTATTTTTTCCATAGCTTTTTTTGTTTACAAAAAACAATTACTTTTACAACACAACTATCCAGTAAATAAGATAGGATTAAATAGCGTAATATAATATGAAACAAAGACGTGTAGTAGTAACCGGATTAGGGGCACTAACGCCAATTGGCAATAATGTAGAAGAATACTGGGAAGGCTTGGTAAATGGAGTAAGTGGAGCTGCCCCCATCACTCACTTTGACGCCTCCAATTTTAAAACCCAATTTGCTTGTGAGGTTAAAAACTTTGAGGTTACCGATTTTATTCCTAGAAAAGAGGCCCGTAAAATGGATCGTTTTACGCAATATGCTATGGTAGCTGCAGATGAAGCTATGCAAGACTCCGGATTGGATTTAGATACGGAAGATTTAAATCGAATTGGCGTAATATGGGGCGCAGGGATTGGCGGATTAGAAACCTTTCAAAATCAAGTGATTGACTATGCGAATGGTAATGGAACTCCTAGATTCAATCCCTTTTTTATTCCAAAAATGATTGCGGATATTGCTCCGGGTCAAATCTCAATTAAATACGGATTAAGAGGCCCTAACTTTGCTACTGTTTCAGCTTGTGCTTCATCTTCTAATGCTCTGATTGACGCTATGAATTACATTAGACTGGGACATGCCGATGTAATGGTTTCCGGAGGTTCTGAAGCGACTATTGCCATTGCCGGTATTGGTGGTTTTAATGCACTACAAGCACTATCTACACGAAATGATGATCCAAAAACAGCTTCAAGACCTTTTGATAAAGATAGAGATGGATTTGTATCCGGAGAAGGAGCTGGTGCTTTGGTACTGGAAGAATACGAACATGCCATTGCAAGAGGCGCTACCATTTATGCTGAGTTAGCAGGCGGTGGGTTATCTGCAGATGCTTATCATATTACGGCGCCACATCCCGAAGGTTTAGGTGCCAAGTTGGTTATGGAAAACTGTCTGCGTGATGCCGAAGTATCTTATGATGAAGTAGATGCCATTAATGTTCACGGAACAGCTACACCATTAGGTGATATTGCCGAAGTAAAAGCCATCCAAGAAGTGTTTGGGGAACATGCGTATGCTATTAATATCAATTCCACAAAGTCTATGACAGGACACTTATTGGGAGCTGCCGGTGCTATAGAAGCTATTGCTTCAATACTCGCCATAAAAAATGGTATTGTACCTCCAACAATCAATCACTTTACAGATGACGATGCTATTGATAACAAACTCAATTTTACCTTTAATAAAGCACAAAAAAGGACTATTAATGTAGCTATGAGTAACACCTTTGGCTTCGGAGGTCATAATGCTTGTTTACTCTTTAAAAAGATTTAATAATTGATTAGTCATTGAATTTTATTCAAAAAATAACATTTTCTAAGCATCCCGAAGAAGAGATATTTGCCAAACAGATAAAAAGTCTTACGGGTTACAAACCAAAAGATTTATCCATATATAAAATAGCCTTTACTCATAAATCGGCTAATAGAAAAGATGATGAGGGAAACATCCTAAATTACGAACGTTTGGAGTTTTTAGGTGATGCGTTATTAGATGCTTCTATAACTGCTTTTTTATACCATAACCTACCAAACAGTAGCGAAGGTGAACTGACACAAATGCGATCAAAAATTGTCAGCAGAAAGTACTTAAATGAAATCGGAAAAGATCTAGATTTGGTCCATTTGGCTAAGAAACCTTCGTCTAAGAGAACCTTTAGTTATAATGTATACGGTGATTTGTTTGAGGCACTGGTCGCTGCATTATACCTTGATAGAGGCTATGTTATGATGGATCGATTTATCCATAAAAAATTAATTTCTAAATATATTAATTTAGAAAAACTTTTAGGAAAGATTAGCAGCTACAAAAGTCTTTTTATAGAATGGTGTCAAAAAAACCAAAAGGATTACGAGTTCGTTACTTTTGAGGATACCGGAAACAGCCATATAAAACACTTTTCTGTAAAATTGTTTATTAATAAACGAATTATCAGTAAAGGACGGGCCACCTCTAAGAAAAAAGCCGAAGAAATAGCTTGTCGTAGAGCATATTACAAATACCAAAAAAAGATGGATGATTCTTCTGAATAAAGTGTATTTTCGCTAGCTTATAAGTATCACAAGAATAAAACGACGTGAAAAAAAAACATCATTTAAGCCTAGAAGATACTTTCGAAGAAAGTTTTCATCTCTTTACTATTTATTGTGAAGAAGAAAGCTATAGAATGGCTTTTATTCTTAATCGTATGTTAGATTTACAATTACAAAAAACGAAATCTATCGTTCGAAAAAAAGATTTAGGAGAATTTGCTGTTTATGAATATTTAGACCACTCCAAATATCAGCATTGGTATTTAGTATCGAACCATTCTTTATTGAAATCTGAAATGCCCGCTACAGATCTATTCTCTTCAAGTAATACTATTTTTGAACAAAAAATCCATTATGTAAAAGAATTAAAAAAAGCACCCTATCTACTAAAGTTTGATGCAGAGGTAGACGCCTCATTTTTAAGAAATCTCCTAAAGAAACTGCAATCAATTCCTCAAATATATACGGCCGAGTTAATAAATTTGGCTCAATTAAAAAACCAAAAACTACTTATATTCTAGACTATGCCTCATACCAAAAAAACTAAAATTGTAGCTACCTTAGGTCCTGCCTGTGAAAGCAAAGAAATATTACGAAAAATGATCCTTAGTGGGGTTAATGTTTTTAGAATTAACTTTTCTCATGCTACGCCAAATGATGTTACAGAACGAATAAAAGCCATACGCGAACTCAATAAGGAACTTGGTTTTCACGTTGCCATTCTAGCCGATTTACAAGGCCCCAAACTACGGGTTGGCGAAATGGAAAAAGGGGTAAAACTAAAAAAAGGAGATTTATTTACTTTTACCACCCAAAAAACCATTGGAAACAAAGAACGAGCTTTTATGACCTATAAAAGATTTCCCCAAGATGTTAAAGTTGGTGAAAAAATTCTTGTAGACGATGGCAAACTACTGTTCTCTGTCCTAAAAAGTAATCAGACAGACACGGTGTTAACCAAAGTCCTTAGAGGTGGTAAGTTAAAATCGAAAAAAGGGGTTAATTTACCCAATACATTTATTTCTCTTCCTGCCTTAACAAAAAAAGATAAAAAAGATGTGGATCTCGCTATTCAACAAGAGGTCGATTGGATTGCACTTTCATTTGTTAGAACCGGCGAAGACGTCCTTGCTTTAAGAAATTATCTCGATGAAAGGTGCTCTTATAAAATACCTATTATTGCTAAAATAGAAAAACCGGAGGCCTTGCAAAACATCAATGATATCATGTTAAAATCTGATGGTTTGATGGTAGCAAGAGGTGATTTAGGGGTAGAAGTACCTATGGAAAAAGTGCCACTCATTCAAAAAGAGTTAGTTGAAGCAGCAAAAAAAGCACACAAACCCGTAATCATTGCTACACAAATGATGGAAACGATGATTAATAACCAAGTGCCAACTAGAGCTGAGGTAAATGACGTGGCCAATTCTATTATGGATGGTGCAGACGCGGTTATGCTCTCCGGAGAGACCTCTGTAGGCGCCTATCCGGTAGAAGTTATTAAACAAATGAGAAGTATTATTGAAAGTGTAGAGGATTCCCCTCTTATCAGTATACCTCACCCCGTTATAAACACTAAAACTAATCGGTATATTTCGCAAACTATTTGTTACAATGCTGTTACCGTGGCAAATGAAATAGATGCCAAAGTTATTTCAACACTCACCAATTCCGGCTATACTGCTTTTCAAATTTCATCCGGTAGGCCAAAATCTGTCATCTTAGCTTTTACTTCAAACAAACGCATTTTGACTATGCTTAACCTATTATGGGGTGTTAAAGCCTACTACTATGATAAAATGCATTCCACCGATGAAACCGTAATAGATATCAATCAAATAGCAAAAAAGAAAGGTTACCTTACGAAAGGTGATTTCGTCATAAATTTAACCTCTATGCCCTTGAAAGACGAAGGAATGGTCAACACGCTGCGAATTACACAAATCAAAGAAAATGCTCCTATTTAGGCTAATCTG
>JANTFW010000028.1 GCA_024763245.1 Flavobacteriaceae bacterium
ATCTAATACACCCAATTCACAATTGGCATAAGCGGCTGATTTTTTTAAATACGCAAAGGCATAAATAATTTCTTTGGGCATAGAGGCACTAGGCCCTATTTTAAAATTATTGACAGAGCGTTGTGTTTGTGCACCCCAATATTTATCGGCAGGTACTTGTACCTTTCCTAGAGTGTCTTTTTCTATTCTAAATGACATGATATTATAGTTTTTTGAATCCAGTTACAAATTTACAAAAGATATCTTTCGATAAAACATGAGTTTTGTCAGGTTTTTTGAAATATACAAATAGTGAATAGTTGGAGATACTGGGGTAATAAAAATTTTTTTCTTCTATATAACTTTATCCCCTCGATCATACTCTGTCATATCGACCGTAGTGGAGAGATCTACTTGTTAGTATTTTAATTAGATTTCTCGACTTCGTTACTCTGCGATAGAAAAGTCATGTTTTGCGCGTCATGACAAAGAAATAAGCATTACCCTTCAAAATCCTCACCCCCGTTTTGGTCTCGTTCCGGACGCGTTCTTTTTTTCTTTTGATGGAACCGATAGGTGAAATTAAAATTTATTTGTCGCTCTCGCCATTGGAATTCGGTATAGTTGGTAAAACTACCGTAATAAGTTTCCATTTGGCGTTTACGGGTGTTAAATAAATCACTGATATTCAAAGATATTGTTCCTTTATCTTTGAGCACATCTTTACTTAAGGCAAGGTTTGCCATAAGCATTCCTTTACGACTACTGACAGCATTTTTATACGGGCCTCTATAAAATAGTGAAGTTTGAAAATCTACTTTATTAAAGAATTTGATTTTGGAACTAAATCGATTAAACCAACTCTGACTTTTTGCACCATAATTAACATCGTGATAGATACCATCTGTCTCAAATTGATAAAAATTAAAACTATTACTGAGACGTAGCCAATTTACAGGGTTATAATTTATGGAAAACTCAGCACCAATTCTGTTTTCATCATTTAGATTAATTGGCGTTGTAATAATTATGGGAATACCGTCGTCATTAGTCATACCCGAATCTTCACGTACATATTGAAAGGCATTTTCAGCATGTTGATAATACACGGAAGTAGTAAAGGTAATTTTAGGCCATTTTTTAAAATAACCTAAATCTACAGCATTGGTAAAAATAGGATCTAAATCCGGATTTCCTTGAAAAATATTAGTTGTACTGGAACGCGTAGGAAATGGACTCATATGTCGGGAATGTGGTCTTCTTATTCGTCGATTAAATCCTAAGGTGATATTTTCGTTTTCTTTAAATTCGTACGAAATATTTGCTGTAGGAAAGAACTCGGTATATTTTTTATCAATATCTAAATCCATACCGATTACCTGAATGGCTATATCAGTATATTCCATTCTAAGCCCTACTAATCCGGAAAACTTCCCAAATTTACTACCGTATTGCGAATAAATAGCAGAAATATCCTCTTTAAAATCTAATATATTAGACACATTATCATCAATCACATAAGTGCCATCGGTATTTATTTGGACTTCATAATCGGTATTCGTGTCTTTTAAAGAACTTTGAAAACCGGCCTCAAACTGTTTCTTTTTACCGATAGGTAATACGTAATCCGATTTGATCAAGAGGCGAGTACCTTGTTCAACAGTGGTATTCTTTTCTAAACTATTGATGCTTGGGGTGGGAAAAATCGTTTTATCGGTAATCATTGCCTTTTCATCATCATCACTGTCTTGATATTTTACATCAAAACTTAGTTTATGTCCACTTGTTTTAAATTTTTGTGTAAAGTTAAAAGCGTATTCCATCAAGTTGTTAGTACTGTTCTCATCTTCATTTCTATCGGTTTCTAATATAATATCTTCTAAAGAATCGTATTTAAATCCACTATTTGAAACTGCTGTACTACCCAAAGAGTTTTTATATAAAATACTTCCGGTTACCGATGCTTTTTTTCCTATAAAATAGTCTATTCCTAAATTAGCATTAAAACGGTCTCCACCTCTTGTATAGTTTCTAAATTCTTCGTTTGTAGTTGTTTTTGTAGACGTCTCTACATTTTTAAAATGCGCGTTTCCTGGAGATTTTCTGTGATTATATCCAAGATTAGAAAAGATATTAAATTTTTCGCCTCTGTAATTTAAATTCCCCGATATTCCTGCATTTTCGGCATAGCCTAAAGTGGCAGTGGTAGAGGCATTAAAGCCCTTAGCTTTACTTTTTCTCAAAACTATATTGATAATTCCTGCGGTGCCTTCTGCCTCGTATCGGGCTGAGGGACTGGTGATTACTTCTACTTTTTGAATAGATTCTGCAGGGAGCTGTCGTAAGGCCTCAGTAGCATTTATAGCAACCAATCCAGAGGGTTTGCCATCAATAAGGATTCGAACACTTTCATTGCCTCTAAGGCTAACTGTTCCATCAACATCAACCGTAACTGAGGGAACATTGTCTAAAACATCCGAAGCATTACCCCCTTTTACAGTCATATCTTTACCTACATTGTAAATCTTCTTGTCTAAATGGATTTCAATGGTTGATTTTTCCGCAATAATCTCTACCTCATCTAAGGCTTCCATATCAGGTGATAAAGTAATGGTTCCCAAATCAGTATCTCTATTTATTAGGAGTTCCGCAAGCTTTCGTGTTTTAAAAGAAATAAATTCTATGCTTACTGTATAGCTTCCTTTACGAACTTCAATATCAAATTTTCCATTTCGGTCAGTTATTCCTCCTGTAATACGCTTGCCTTGCTTAGGCGTAAAGATAAGTGTAGCGTATTCAAGTCCTTGTTTTGATTCTTTATCTATAATTTTTCCGGTAACGTGATATTTAGTCGAAATTTGTCTTTTTTGTGAGTAGATAAGTATGCTGGAAGAAATCAATAAAAGGGCGAGTAAAAGCTTTTTCATGTCTAAATAAATTAGCATCAAATATAGCTTATATTACTACTATTGAAGTTAATAATTTGTTAATAACCAGCATAAAAAAAACACCTAATCTATCTTGTTTTTTATTTTTTTTTATACTTTTGTTGCATTAATACAAAACGATATTTATGGATTTTTCACATTATTCCGGATTTCTATTATTCATGTTCATCTTTACTGCTGGTTTTTGGCTGTTAATTTTTTCCTTGACATTTGTTGTACCTTATTGGTTAGTAGGTTCTTGGATTGACCGCTACAAAGAAAACAAAGAGAAGAAAAACAGCAAAAAAGAAGAAGCTATTTCAGAAGAATCCATTCTTTAAATATATACCTTGCTTACAAAAAAAGTCCTGAAAAACATTCAGGACTTTTTTTTATATGTGTATTACGAGCTATTCTTTAATTCGTTCTCGTTGTGTACTTCCTTTTTTCAGGGCTTTATAATTCTCATAACATTCTAAAACTGCTTCTATAACCTGTAGATCAGAAGCATTATTAATAAAATACTCCGAGTAATTACAATAATCAAGTAAAGCGTTGAGTTGTGTTTTATCCATCTCCAGGTACTCCATCAATACTTCTCTATTTGCTTTGTTTTCTAACATATCTCTTAGCTGATCTTCGGAACGTAATTTCTTAAGCTTACGTAATTGCTTGGGTTTTTTACCAAAGAGTTCGTAAACAAAGTCCACAGGATGAAAGATGGCATCTACTGGGCTCGTGTATTTTTTTGCAATAGGTGCACCTACTTCAAAAGTTTGTGGTAATCCGTTAATATGGATTCTGGCAAATTTATCAATGGGTACATTTTTAGCATCTACTTCTAAAACTCCGATTAACTGATACGGTTTTAAGACTACCTCATCTAAATCGGTCGGATATTCATACATAGCTATTTCTAAAGTGTTCCCCTTTAACAAATCATTGGTAATTTTTAACTTAATGGATTGGTATCCCAAAAAAGAAAAATATATGGTATCATTAAGATACACATTAATCTTAAAGCGTCCCGATTCTGTAGAAGTAACTCCGGTAACCCGATTAAGATTAATAATATTAGTGCCTACTAAGGGTTTTTTCGTTTTGGCATCTTGAATAATTCCTTTGAGCAAATGTTTTTGGGTATCAGAATGATCTTGTGCCCAAAAAAGTGTTGTAGAGCTTACAAAGAAAAGAAATAGTAGTGTCTTATGCATTTGGCAATATTAGGTGTTTAGCCGTTATAAACTCGTTAAATAATTGTGAAAAATCCCTTTTAAAATCATTATACCTCCAATAATTTAAGCAGCTTATTTCCGTGGGATTTATAGCCGGCACTTCCTTGATGAATATCGTGTAAAATAATTGCTTTTAATTCCTGATGAACCCAGCTATACTTTTTGTGCTGTAGTTTGCCTATGTAATACAAAGTATCCATGGTATAAACCTTAGACGCGACTCTAAAATCGCCTATCATCCAATCAAAACCTGTCGTAAGTATTTTATCAAGGTGTTTTGTTGTAATAGCATTCAGAAAGCGGGAAATTTTATCCATACAATAGGCTTTTGTAATCCATTGGCATATTTTAGCCACAGGCCGCACGGCACTATCATTTTTTAGTTGGGATAAACCATCTGTAAAAACGGTTAGGGAAGGAATTATCCAATCCAGATGCTTTTCTAAAACAAATTCCAGTATCCAAGCTGCTTTGTGGTGGTCTTTATAATCAATGCTCACAGCCGAGGCTATAAGAAGAGGAACATGCGATGGGTGTTTGATAAAAAAATGGGCAGCCCGAATACGATTTACCCGTGCAGCCGTACCCATACCACTGATGATATCACGTATTTCATTCGTTGTTTTCATCTACAGTAGAATCCGTTTCTTTTTTATCTGATTTTTTGGGAGAGAGTTTATAAATCAACCAGCCAAAGCCAATTAACAGATGTAACACAATCACAATCAAACCAATAATTACCCAAGTATTCATAATATAGTCTTTATGTTCACAAAATTACATTTTTTACTGCTAACAATTGTTGTAAAACGTATATTTGCTTTTTAAATTTTTGTACGATGAACAAACAACTCATAGAATGTGTTCCTAATATTAGCGAAGGACGAAATACGGAGAAGATTAATCAAATAACAGCAGTTGTAGAAAGCATAGAAGGGGTTAAACTTTTGGATGTTGATCCCGGAAAAGCGACCAATAGAACCGTTATTACTTTTGTAGGAGCGCCACAAGCCGTAATTGACGCGGCCTTTTTATTAATTAAGAAAGCTTCTGAATTAATTGATATGAGTCAACACCATGGTGAACATCCTCGTTTTGGTGCTACTGATGTTTGCCCTTTAGTTCCTATTTCTGGAATTACTATGGAAGAAACAAAAGAATATGCCCATAAATTGGGAAAACGCGTAGGGGAAGAATTACAAATTCCATGCTATTTCTACGAAAATGCTGCTCTAGAAAAAAAACGAGTAAATTTGGCCAACTGTCGATCCGGAGAATACGAAGGTTTGCCTCAAAAATTAGCTACTTCGGAATGGAAACCCGATTTTGGACCTCAAAAATATAATGATTCAGTTGCTAAAACTGGTGCCATTGCAATTGCTGCCAGAGATTTTTTGGTGGCCTATAATGTAAATCTCAATTCAACCTCAACACGTCGTGCCAATGCCATTGCCTTTGATATACGGGAAGCAGGGCGTGTTAAGCGTGAGGGAAACCCGATTACCGGAAAAAAGGTGTTAGATGCACAAGGAAATACGGTTCGTATTCCCGGGAAATTAAAAGCAGTAAAAGGTATAGGTTGGTACATAGAAGAATATGGTATTGCCCAAATTTCATATAATTTGACCAACATAAACATAACTGCTATGCACGAAGCCTTTGATGAAACCGTAAAAAGTGCCACTAAAAGAGGCTTACGGGTTACGGGTTCTGAATTAATTGGGCTTATTCCCTTGCAAGCTATGTTAGATGCAGGAGATTATTTTTTAAGAAAACAAAAGCGTTCCTTGGGAATATCTGAGGCTGAAAAAATTAAAATTGCAATCAAGTCCTTGGGATTAGATGATTTAAAACCCTTTAATCCGCAAGAACGTATTATCGAATATATGTTAAAAGACACCACACCTCAATTGGTCGATTTGAGCATACGTGAGTTTGCCGATGAAACCGCTTCAGAATCTATGGCACCAGGTGGGGGTTCTATTGCTGCATACGTTGGAGCTCTTGGTGTGTCTTTAGGCACTATGGTGGCTAATTTATCGGCACATAAACGAGGATGGGATGACAAATGGGACTATTATTCCGATTGGGCCGTAAAAGGACAAAAATGGAAAGAAAAATTACTGTTTTTAGTCGATGAAGATACTCGAGCTTTTAATAGAATAATGGATGCTTTTCGTTTACCCAAAGGAACTGAAGACGAAAAAACACAACGTAAACAAGCTATCCAAGAGGCTACAAAATATGCCACCGAAATTCCTTTTAAAGTAATGGAAGCCGCTTTTAAATCTATGGAAGTAATGGAAGAAATGGCACAAACCGGTTTGCAAAATTCGCTATCGGATGTTGGAGTAGGGGCTCTTTGTGCCCGTACAGCTGTTACCGGCGCGTACTTTAATGTAAAAATCAATGCTAGAGATATTAAAGATCGTGATTTTGCCAAAAATATCTTGGATAAAGCAGAAATAATCTACCAAAATACACTAAAAAAAGAGATCCAACTTACCGCTACTATAATGACAAAACTAGATGCTTAACAAAGCTTATGAATTGCGTTTTGTAACGTATACAGCCCTAGAACGACTTAAATGTATACCAACAACGGAACCATACTATGAGAACAATCACTATTTTGGCAATAATTAACCTATTTATTTTTTCTTGTAAAAAACTCAACACATCAATGTCAAAAAAAACTATCAAACCACCAAAAGTAACTAAAAAAGCTAAAGAACTCACTATTCACAATGATCATAGAATTGATAATTATTATTGGTTAAATGAACGGGAAAACCCCGAAGTAATCCGTTATTTAGAAGCTGAAAATGCCTATTACGATACCATTACAGCATCGAGTAAAGAATTTCAAAAGTCATTGTTTGAAGAGATGAAATCGCGAATTAAGGAAGATGATCAAAGCGTACCCTATAAAAAGAATGGCTACTATTATCTTACTCGTTTTATTAAAGGAGGACAGTACCCAATTTATGCCCGTAAGAAAAATTCGTTAGATGCCGATGAAGAAATTCTGTTTGATGTCAATAAACTTGCCAAAGACTATGATTATTTTTCATTAAAGGGTTTAAACGTAAGTCCAAATAATGAGTTGGCTGCTTTTGCCGTTGATACGGTTAGTCGTAGGCAATATACCATTCAAATTAAAAATTTAGTAACTGGCGAAATCTATCTGGAGAGAATTAAAAATACTACCGGTAATAGTGTATGGGCAAATGACAATAAAAGTCTTTTTTATACACAAAAAAATCCAAAAACACTTAGAAGTGAACGTATCTTTAAACATATTTTAGGCACCGATCCTTCTCAAGATCAAGAAATTTATTTTGAGGCCGATGATACCTTTAATGTATATGTCAGTAAAACAAAATCGGAGGCTTACTTATTAATTGGTTCTTATAGTACACTTTCTACCGAAATACAGTATTTAGACGCCAATAATCCCGAGGATTCATTTAAAATATTTCAACCCAGAGAAAGAGATTTAGAATATAGCATAGCCCATTTTGATGGTAATTTTTATATACTAACCAATGAAGGCAATGCAACTAATTTTAAAATAATGAAAACGCCTGAAACGGCAACATTTAAATCGAATTGGCAAGAACTTATCACTCATAGAAAAGATGTACTGTTAGAAGATATGTCTATTTTTAAAGATTATATGGTCTTAGAAGAACGTCAAAAAGGGCTCAATAAGATTCGTATATTGCGATGGGATAATACCGATGATTACTATCTGCCTTTTCAAGAGGAAACCTACTCAGCCTATGTATATGCCAATCCTGAATTTGACACACAAGTGCTTCGCTATGGCTATAATTCCTTAACTACCCCGGCTTCTGTAATTGATTTTAATATGAAGGATAAAACCTCCGAAATTAAAAAGGAACAAGAAGTATTAGGAGGCCAATTTAATAAGGATAATTACAAAAGTAAACGGGTTTGGGCTACGGCTAAAGATGGAAAACAAGTTGCCATTTCTATGGTGTACCACAAGAACACCGAACTTTCACCTCAAACACCTATTTTGCTCTATGCTTATGGGTCCTACGGATATACTATAGACCCCACTTTTAGTAGTACCCGCTTAAGTTTGCTGGACCGAGGATTTGTATTTGCCATTGCACACGTTAGAGGCGGGCAATATTTAGGAAGACCTTGGTATGAAGATGGTAAATTGCTTCATAAAAAGAATACCTTTACAGACTTTATTGACTGTGCACGCTATTTGATTGACAAGGGGTATACCAGTTCGGATCATTTATATGCAGAAGGTGGTTCTGCCGGAGGTTTACTAATGGGAGCTGTTGTTAATATGGAACCGGAATTGTTTAAAGGTGTTATTGCCGCCGTTCCTTTTGTAGATGTAGTAACGACCATGCTAGATGATAGTATCCCTTTAACAACGGGAGAATATGATGAATGGGGAAACCCAAATGAAAAAAACTATTATGAGTATATAAAATCCTATTCGCCTTATGACAATGTCGTAGCACAAGATTATCCTAATATGCTGGTAACCACCGGTCTTCACGATTCGCAAGTGCAATATTTTGAGCCGGCTAAATGGGTGGCTAAATTACGTGACTATAAAACAGACAAAAATGTCTTGTTATTACATACCGATATGAAAGTAGGACACGGAGGTGCCTCGGGACGTTTTAATGCGTTAAAGGATATTGCCAGAGAACAAGCTTTTTTATTGAATTTAGAAGAAATTAATCACTAAAATAGAACACATGAAATCACACGAAATCGATTACAAAATTTATGGTGACGATATGCAAGTAGTTGCTATTGAGCTAGACCCACAGGAAACAGTTATTGCTGAAGCAGGTGCTATGAATTGGATGGATACGGAAATAGCTTTTGAAGCTAAAATGGGCGATGGCTCTAAAACTGAATCTGGATTGCTTGGAAAACTATTAAATGCGGGTAAACGTGTGTTAACCGGAGAATCTCTTTTTCTAACCCATTTTACCAATAGGGGCGAGGGAAAGAAAGAGGTGAGCTTTGCCGCTCCATTTCCGGGCAAAATAATCCCGGTGAATCTCCATGATTTTGGTGGACAGATATTATGTCAAAAGGATTCTTTTTTGTGTGCCGCAAAGGGTACTGAAGTATCTATTGCCTTTACCAAAAAACTGGGAACCGGTTTTTTTGGAGGAGAGGGCTTTATATTACAAAAATTAGTGGGCGATGGAAAAGCTTTTCTTCATGCTGGTGGTACAGTCATTAAAAAGGAACTTCATAATGAAGCTATACTGATAGATACCGGTTGTATTGTAGGTTTTACACCAAGTTTAGAATATAGTATTGAACGTGTGGGCAGTTTAAAATCGATGTTTTTTGGCGGTGAAGGTATATTTTTAGCTAAAATTCATGGAACCGGCACACTATTTTTACAAAGTTTACCGTTCTCTCGCTTAGCCGATAGAATTATTAGTAGCGCACCAAGATCCGGAGGAAATGACAAAGGAGAAGGCTCTGTATTAGGTGGATTGGGAAGAATGTTAGATGGCGATAATTTCTAATACTTATTTTGACACTAAATTCTGTAATTGCTTTTCAATACGTAAATTTGTCATTAGCGTAAAATTATTAATGACGATTCCATCCGTATTAATGAGAATGGCTCTGGGATACTTGCTGGAAATCAATTCCATTCCCTCACTGTTTTTTGGTAAGTAATATTGATTGGATAAGCGCCTGATAAAATAATTATTTTGAATAGATTCGTTAGATATATTAATACCAATAAAAGTGATTTCCGGATATTTTCGTGTTAAATAATTGATGCGTTTTCCAATATATTCATTGGATGAGTAATTGCTAGACCAAAAATATACTACCGATTTTTTATGGCTAATTAGAGACTTAATACTAAGACTATCTCCTTGACGGGATACTAAAGTGAAATTGGGAAATAATTCATCATTAGGCAATTTTTTTTTATCTATCAAGAGTTGTTTTATACTACTTTTGGCAATACTATCTGTACAATTAGTAAAGAACAGATTCAAATTCTCATCATCAATTTCCAGTGATTCGTTAAACAACATATAATCAATTTCCTGGTATAATAACTTATTTTTGAGCGTTTCGTTACTAATTTTAGCATTGATTTCACGGAGCAAGATATTTCTAAATTTAGTATTTAATAAATTTAAGTTATTTTTCTGATAGGCAATATTATACAAATACGATCTAAGATAGTTTTGATAACCAAAATACCCAATTAATTTATCGTCATTAAGGTTTAACTCTTTCCTATAGGCATAAAAATCATCCGAAGGCATAATAATACTTTCTTTATCAAGCCTCTTATTATGATAATAAGGATAAAGTTCTTTTAACCTATAGATGGGATAGTGTATAACACTTTTAATAAAATGTATATAATCGTCTGAAAGTTTATGATTTGATTCTTGTAGTTTTTCTAGAAGAAGTTTATGCTTGGTGAGTAAATCTTTAATTTTTTCATTAAAAGCCGATTCATCTAATGAAAAATAGCTATAAAAATTAGTAGTTTCACGTTCATTTTCTAAAAACAATTGAATTAACAATTCGTTTTTATCGGCTCCATTTCCATCAAAAACAAGGGTTTCATCAAAATCCCAAGTATTTAATCGTATCGAAATACTGTCTTTGGGCTCCAAATAAATATATTGAAATTCATAGCCGTGTTTAAAATAGTATAAACCGGAAGCAAGCGCTTTAAAGCGTTTACCAAAACTATAATCTTTTGATAAAAATAAGCTATCAATAACCGTATCATTTTTCATCAAAAGCACAAAATCTGATTTTGGATTGATAATTTCACCTCCAAAATAAATGCTATCTAGATCTTTTTGCTTTTTACAACTCATAAAAAACAACAAGACTAATGAAAGTAGGTATACGTTATTTATTTTCATCAAGGCAAATGTAATTAGTCTTGATACAGCTCTTGTTAATTCGGTGTTAAAATACAGGTTAAGGAAATTAAATCCAACACAGCCACTTTTGGCTTTCGCCCAATGCATAAAAAAATGGGGATTAAAATATATCAATACTACGGATTGACATTCATAAATAAATCTTATTTTCGCGGCATCAAAACAATACATTTATGTTGTCAGTATCAAATTTATCAGTTCAGTTTGGAAAACGTGTACTTTTTGACGAAGTAAACACAAAGTTTACTCAGGGAAACTGCTATGGCATAATAGGTGCCAATGGTTCCGGGAAATCGACTTTTCTTAAAATTATTTCCGGGCAAATGGAGCCTACTTCAGGTCATGTGCACCTTGATAAAGGAAAGCGTATGTCGGTATTATCACAAGATCACTTTGCCTTTGATGCCTATCCGGTTTTAGAAACCGTAATGATTGGCAACAAACCTCTGTTTGATCTTAAAAAAGAAATGGATGCTATCTATGCTAAACCCGATTTTTCTGACGAAGATGGTGTACGTGTTGGTGATTTAGGGGTGTTATTTGAAGAAATGGGAGGTTGGAATGCCGAGAGTGATGCGGCCAACTTGTTGTCTTCTTTAGGTATTAAAGAAGAGTTGCATTATACCTTAATGGGAGATTTGGACAATAAAGCAAAAGTTAGAGTGTTGCTTGCACAAGCCATTTTTGGTAATCCCGATGTATTAATAATGGATGAGCCAACCAATGATCTGGATTTTGAAACGATCGCTTGGTTAGAGCACTTCTTAGCGAATTATGATAATACGGTTATTGTTGTATCGCACGACCGTCACTTTTTAGATGCGGTTTGTACACATATTTCCGATATAGATTTTGGTAAAATAACGCACTATTCCGGAAATTATACATTCTGGTATGAGTCCAGTCAACTGGCAGCCAGACAGCGCGCACAACAAAACAAAAAAGCGGAAGATAAGAAAAAGGAACTGGAAGAGTTTATTCGTCGATTCTCGGCTAATGTTGCCAAATCCAAACAAGCTACATCGCGTAAAAAAATGATCGAAAAGTTAAATGTTAGTGATATTAAACCCTCCAGTAGACGCTATCCGGGTATCTTTTTTGAACAAGAACGTGAAGCAGGGGATCAGATTTTAAATGTGGAACACCTTTCGAAAGTTGTGGATGGAGAAGTGCTTTTTAAAGATGTTCACTTTAATCTAAATAGGGGAGATAAAGTGCTTGTTATTTCAAAAAATTCAAGGGCACTTACTGCTTTTTATGAAATAGTAATGGGAAATATGGAACCGGATTCCGGAAAATTCCAATGGGGTGTAACCACCTCCCAAAGTTATTTACCGGTAGACAATACTACTTTCTTTAATTCAGATACAAATTTAGTGGAATGGTTACGAGAATGGGCAAAGACCGAAGAGGAGCGCGAAGAAGTGCATTTAAGAGGTTTTTTAGGCCGTATGCTTTTTAGTGGTGATGAAGCCTTAAAAAAATGTAGTGTGTTGTCCGGTGGCGAAAAAGTACGATGTATGTTGTCTCGTATGATGATGATACGTGCCAATGTATTGTTAATAGACGAGCCCACCAATCATCTTGACTTAGAATCTATTCAGGCATTTAACAACGGATTAATTAAATTCAAAGGCACAGTCCTTTTTAGTACACACGATCACGAGTTTGCCCAAACCGTTGCCAATAGAATTATTGAATTAACACCAAACGGAGTTATTAACCGATTTAGTACGTTTGATGAATATCTGGAAGATCCTAAAATAAAGGAATTGCGCCAAAAAATGTACAGCTAAGTTAAAATTGAAGCGATGAAATCAGACGATTTTTATAAAAAATTAAGAGCTACTCTTTTGGAAACTACTCGTTTTCCAACAGATTATTTGTACAAATTTATTGTCCCTACCCAAGGAGAAAGCGTTAAAGAAATCGAACAAATCTTTGATCATCTTGGTGCGGTTATTACGACTAAAGCATCCAGTAAAGGCAAGTACACCGCAGTTTCTATTAAGGTAAATTTGCCCTCGGCAGATGCGGTTATAGAAAAATATAAAGAAGCAGCTAAAGTTAAAGGTGTTATTTCTTTATAATTTAGATGGTTATAACTATTAATTATCCGGACAAGTTATTAATTTTGATTTCAGCACACCTTCTTCATTGGGCTGAAAACGAAAACATTTTCCAGATGGCGTTTTCATAATAACGCCTCTTTGTATGTTTTTAATAAACACATCTCCTTTGGTAATTTCCAATTGACTTTTAGGATCCGTTGTTCCTACACCTAAACCTCCTGTATCTGTACCACTTACAGCACCTTCGCAGACATCACCAATACCATTATTATTCGTATCTGTTTGGCTGGCATTAGCCGTGTTAGGACAGTTATCACATACATCACCTATACCATCATTATCCGCATCTTCTTGGTTGGGATTATCGATGGTACTGCAATTATCTGCCGAATCAATTATGCCATCTTCGTCTTGGTCACTTTGGCTTACTTTACAACCCGTAATAATAACGGATACAGAGGCACAGTTGGTGTTATTGCCACTTATACTTATATTTCCTCCAAAATAACTATCTCCGGTTAAGAAATCGGTAAGAATACAACATTCGTCTAACAGGGTATTACCGGTAAAAGTAATATCGTTTTCTATATAAGAAGTATTCTCTAGACTAGAAATATCGGTAAGTGCCGTATTATTAGTGATGAGTAAGCTTCCGTTAAGAGCAGCAGTATTGCTCATATTATTTAATGAAGTTAAACTAGCACAGTTTGATATGTTTAAGTGTGTATTTATTGCTCCTAAATTTACTGAAGTTAAATCAATGATATTAGGTTCGTTAAGTATATTGAGTTCATTTATAGATGTAAAATTTTGCAAACCATTTAAATTTGCCAAAACGTTACCATCTAAACTAATGTTATTAGTAGAACTAAGATTTGAAAATACGGATATATCTGACAAAGCTGCATTATCTGTACAAGTAATAGACCCGTTTATAATGCTTAAGGATGATAAACCATTCAAGTCGGTAAGATTGGGATTATTTTTCAAAATAAAATCTAAACCAATGCTGGCTAGTCCCGAAAAACCACTTAAAGTAGAAAGCACAGCATTTTGTACATCAAAATTTCTAGTAAAAGAAGTAATCGCAGGAAAAGATATAGTGGACGTACTACTATTGTAAATTTTTAATTCATTATAATAAGTGCCCGGTAAACTACTGTCAGAAACTGTAATGGACTGAGTAACGGAACTTAATACCGGAAAACTAATTGTATTTACATTAGCATTATTATCTAATTGTAAATAACCACTAATACTGGTTAAGCTGGTAAAACTATCAATATTCATCGTTCCGCCACCAAAGCTATTGTTATTAGATATAATCAAGTTACCGGTAACATGGGTTAGCCCATTAAAAGCCGATAAATTACTCAACTTTTGATTGCCTTTAATAGTAATTGTATTTCCTACAGAAGTGGTACTTAAAACACTTATGTCGGTTAGATTGGGGTTATTGATAATTTCTAAAAAGCCTCCAATGCTTGTTAAACTACTAAATCCGTTAAGGCTTGTTACAGCCGAATTGTTAATTCTAAAATCATTTGTTCGGCTTGTTAAAGCGGCAAAACTAATAGTTCCCGTACTGCTATTATTCACATAAAGTTCATTATTATAACCTGCACTCATCGAATTATCAGAAATTCTAATAGATTGGGTAACGCTACTTAAGGCAGGAAAGTTAATGGCTGTAACATTGGCGTTGTTGGACAGTAATAAATACCCTCCAATAGTTTGTAAAGCCGTAAAATCATCAATGATCATGGTACCTCCACCTAAGGTATTGTTATTACTAATAGTTAGACTTCCCGCTATACTTGTTAACCCACTAAAAGCCGATAAGTCTTGTAACTTTTGATTATTACTTATGGTAATAGAATTTCCAATACTTGTAGCCGATAAGTTAGTAATATCATTCAGTTCATTATTACTTGTAATGGTTAAATTTCCTCCAATGCTGGTTAAGCTTGTAAAACCTCCTAAGTCTGTAACAGCCGATGCTGTAATTGTCATATAAGACGGAACAGTCGTTAATGAACCAAAACCAATAAATGGAATGCTACTATTATTAACCGCAAAATATTTATCCGATGTAGAAGTAGCATAATAACTGTCAGAAATACCAATTGATCCATCTACCGTAGTTAAAGCCGGAAAATTAAGCGCTGTAACATTTGCCGTATATGATAAATCTATATAACCGGAGACTTCTTGCAAATTGGTGAAGCCACTTAAGGCATAAGCACCATTTGAGGTATTATTATTTTTAATAGTCAAATTACCGTGTACAATATACAATAAACCAAAAGCACTAAAATCGCCAAGCACCGTATTATTACTGATGGTAATATTCGAGCCTACAGTTGTGGGTACATTAGCTAGGTTGGTTAATTTAGAGTTATCAATTTCTAAATAATCACCTACACTCAATGAACTAAAGTTAACAGAAGAAACATTGGTATTGTATATTTTTAAATAATTAACGCTAGTACTAAAAGCCATATTAGAATTTGAAATTACGATACTTCCGGGAATGATAGACAATACCGGAAATAACACGCTTGTTAAAGCCGTATTTTGCGTAATCTGCTATAGTGGTTAGGGCTGGAAACGAAAGATTGGTAAATAACGCATCAGAACAATTATATATTTTGAGATAGCTGCCCACGTTTTGTAAACTGTCCAATGAAATAGTCTCTAAATTTCCACAGTTATACACAGTGAGATAATCGTTTATTTGTACTAAACTTTGAAAATTAAGAGTGGTTAAATTATGAAGATTATAAATATTAAAAAAATTGGTAGCAGTTACATTGGGTGAGGAAAAATTTATGCTTTTAGTAACAGTAGTAAGCACCGGGAAACTAATTTCTGTAATATGTGGAATGTAAGTAGAATGGCATGCAATCCCACCGCCAATACTTTGCAGGCTTGGAAATTTAATGATTTGTAAAGCATTGTTAATGTTAGAATAATGTCGTATTATTAAATCACCCGCAATAGTTTGTATGTTTTCAAGTCCGTTTAAGGTACTTAAATAGCTACTTTGGATTGTTAAGGTACCATTTATTTGTGTTAAAAAGCTAAGACCACTTAAATTGGTAATGCTATTATTATTAGCATCCATAATAGTCAAATTACCATCTATAGTAGTACAGCCGGAAGCACTGTATGTACTTACAAAATTATTGACTGCAGATTGTCCAAATAAACTTATATTACCCGCTCCACAAACTTGTGTAAAAGCTTTTATACTTATAAACAAAATAAGAATTAGTAAGATACTCTTTTTCATACTAGTTAGTTTTTAGATTCATTTTAATAATTAGAATATTATATATGTAATAAATGTTACATATATAATAACAGGCAAAGTTACATTTTTTTTTAAAATAAACCTATAAGCTTAAAAAAAACCAGATAAAGAGTAGAATTACATTTAGTTAGATACAGTCATCTTGTTGTTTATCAACCGGTTGTAATATTGTTGGATATAGGCTTTAAGGCGCGCTACCATATGTTCTTTCTGCTCAATAGCCTTATTCATTAGATTATTCTTAAGTGTTCTGTCTTGTTTGTATTGATAGAGACCTACCGTTTTTACATCCCTAAATTGCAGTAAATAGTCCCCTTCATAATAATTCCACGTTTGATTGTAGTAATTCACAGCAAAGGGTCTATCCTCGGTAAGCACATCGGTCCCAAATGAAATAAAATCACCCGAATAATTAAGTTCTCTTAATATTTTAGGCATAATATCGGCCTGTTGTGATACGGTACTATCTAATTGTATAGCTTCGGGTTTTTCTTTTTGATATATAATAATAGGAACGGCAAAATTACCCACAGCCGATTGATATTCCGGCAATATAGTCTGATTACAATGGTCGGCGGTAATGACAAAAATTGTATTCTTAAACCAAGGTTTGGTACCCGCAGTTGCAAAAAAGCGTTTTAAAGAATAATCGAGATACTGAATAGGGCGATGAATAGGTAAACTTCCCTTTCGGAATTTTCCTTCAAAGGCTTTAGGCACCTTAAACGGATGATGCGATGAAAGCGTAAAAATTGTGGCTAAAAAAGGAGTTTTAAACTCCGTTAATTTTTGGGCGGTAAATTGTAAAAATTTTTCATCCCAAATACCCCAATTTCCATCAAAATCGGCAGAATTATTATATTCATCATAACCGTAATATTCTTGATAACCAGCCGTATTCATAAAGGCTTCAAAACCCATAGAACCATTAGGTGCTCCGTGAAAAAAAGCAGTTTTATAGCCTTTACGAGCTAAGATACTTCCCAATCCGTTAATCTCGTTGGTAGCGTAAGGTGATAAAATATAGGGTTGCACTAAAGAGGGCACAGATGCCACCACAGAGGGTAGGGCATCAATAGATTTTCTTCCATTAGCAAAAGCATTGGTAAATGTATGACTTTGCGCAATTAATGAATCTAAAAAAGGAGTAAAGCCTTTATAATTTGCAATATCTTTATTTAAAGCCCCAATATATTCTCTAGCCAAACTTTCTACAATAATAACAACTACATTCTTTTCGTTAAAAGTGCTATCGGACTCAAAGTGTTTTACCGGTGTATATAGTTTGGTTAATTCTTTTTCAGTATAATATTTTTTAGGCTTAAAAGCTTGTACATCCAATGTGCGTAAAATGGTAAAAGGGGTATTAAGCACGATAGCCATTTCTAGTGGTTTATCAATATAAGCTCCCGCATTATTTAGCGATATCGGGCGCGTGGTTCTCGTAAACCCACCACGTACACCAATAATTGAAAAATACAACACCAATAACATCAATACCGAAGAAATAGTGTAGTAAGCCCAATTATTTTTGGACTGTTCCTTAGTATAAACCACCGCTTTGTAATATTTAAAACTAAGAAAAACCAAAAGTGCCCAAAACAAAAAACCAAACCAATAATCCTTTAGAAATTGTATAAAAAGCAAGCCCATATTGCCTTCATGGGCAAACATAAATAGCTCGATGGTACTTCGTTTCAATACAAAATCAAAATAAAATATATCTAAAGTGGAAAACGCATAACCTACGGCATTGGTCACCAAAAAGAGATAAAATAATATTTTTTGATATACAGGATTAGCCCTTGATTTTAAAGGGGTTATAGAAAGTAATATAAACAATGAATTAATGTATATAATGGCTGTTAAATCAAAACGAAAACCACCCCACATCATATAGAGTAGATGAAAAAAACGAACCGATTCGTAGTGGTGTATGTTATACAGAAAGAACGCAATACGTAATACTTGATACACTAAAAATACGATTACTAAACGCTTTACTAATACATAGATATCGGAGCCTCCGTTTTTGCGAATAAATTGTAACATAAGAAAATAATGGTATAAGAACAGGGCAAAAATAATAATTTGCATACGTTTTTCACTTTTTTAGCCTGCAATTAACACATCAGTTTGTGATTTTTTTAACTAGAAAACCATCAGAAAGATTTATTTTCGCCCTGTTTTAATATTAAATATATTATTTTTGTTGTTTTGCAAAATTTATCATAAGATGACCCGTAAAATAAAGCTTTTTAGTATAGTAATTTCAGTTTTTGGAATCCTATCCATGTATGCACAAAAAGAACCCGTTCTCTTTAGTGTTGCCGGCAGTAAAGTAAATTTGGATGAGTTTCAAAGAGTGTATGAAAAAAACTTATCTATTGTCAATGATGATGATCAAAGAGATTTGGCAAATTACCTAGACTTATATATTAATTACAAGCTAAAATTAAAAGAAGCTTTTGATTTAAAGATGGATACTATTGCTTCTTATAAAAGGGAATATAATAAGTATAAAAATCAGCTTTTAGTACCCTATTTAAAAGACGAAAATACAGAAAAAGATTTGGTTAAAGAAGCTTACGAGCGTTTACAAAAAGAAGTAAATGCCAGTCATATTTTGGTTAGAGTAGATAAAAATGCCACACCTAAAGACACCTTAAGAGCTTTTACAAAAATTAATAAGGCTAGAGAAAGAGTGCTTAATGGAGAAGATTTTTCTAAGGTAGCAAAAGAAATGTCCGAAGACCCTTCTGCTAAAAAAAATGGCGGTAAACTAGGTTATTTTACGGCCTTTCAGATGGTTTATCCTTTTGAAACAGCTGCATATACTACACCTGTTGGTACTGTTTCTAAACCTTTTAAAACCCGCTTTGGTTATCATATAGTTCAAGTAAATGATCTGCGTAAAGCACAAGGAGAAGTAGAAGTTGCCCATATTATGTTAAAAGGCGTAACACCCAAAAATGAAGCTAAAATTAAAACGATAAAAAAAGAGTTGGACAAAGGGGCAAACTTCGAAAATTTAGCCAAACAGTATTCTCAAGATGGAGGTTCGGCTAAAAAAGGGGGGAAGCTGCCAAAATTTGGAGGAGGACGCATGGTTAAGGAATTTGAAGATATCGCTTTCTCCTTACAAAAGGAAGGCGACATTTCAGTTCCTTTTAAAACTGCTTATGGTTGGCATATCGTAAAACTGATAAAAAAATATCCCTTGGCTTCGTTTGATGAAATGCAGGAATCCTTAAAGAAAAGGGTAGCGCAGGGGAACCGAGCTAAAATTATTGGAAAATCCATTGAAAAACGTTTGTTAAAAGAGTATGGATATACGGTTAACAACACTTTGTATACTGCCTTTCAAAAACCGGATTGGAATAACAACACAGACTTACAATCAACAATACCTTTTTTGAGAATTCAAGATACCCTTATTCCGGTTTCCGAATTTTATCATTTTTATCAAAAAAAGGCCCGTAACAATTCATTAGATAAGGTTTTAACTGAATTTAAAGGAGAAAAATCAGTTGCCTATTATAAAGAACACTTAGCGGATAGAATTCCTGAATTGGGTTATACACTTAAAGAATATCAAGAAGGTCTTCTTCTATTTGACTTAATGCAACAACGAATTTGGGAAAAAGCCGAAAAAGATAGTCTGGGTTTAAAGCATTTTTTTGAAACGCACCAAAACAACTACCAATGGGGAGAACGTGTTAAAGCTAAAATCATTACTTGTAACACTAAAGAAATTGCAGATAAAGCCTATGGGTTACTACAACAAAATACAGCATTTAACAGTTTAGAACAACTGTTACCTAAAGAATCCTTGATCGCTACGAAAGAAGGTGTTTTTGAAAAAAAAGATGCCGTTTTTCCAAAAGATTTTGTGTTTACTAATAGGCTATCAAAACCTATTAAAACAGGAGAACAATTTGTGGTAATCCGTATTGAAGGAACCGTACCACCTCAACACAAAATCTTGGAAGAAACAAGAGGTAAAGTAATTAGTGATTACCAAGATTTTCTTGAAAAAGAGTGGATTAAGAAGCTAAAGAAACGGTATCCGGTACAAATTAACCAAAGTAACTTTGAAAAATTATCTAAATCATACCAAGATTGAGCAACCCATTTAAAATAGTGTTTATAGCTTTGTTGCTACTAGTTTCATCTTGTGATTACTTTCACCTTAAGAAAAATACCGTTGCGGATGAAGTGGTTGCTAGCGTAGGAGATAAAAAATTATATAAAAAAGATCTCTCCAAATTATTTACATCACAAACCAGTAAAAATGACAGTTTAATTATCCGTAATAATTTTATTGAAAATTGGTCAAAAAAACAAATAATACTCCAAAAAGCAGCGCTTAACCTTACAACTAAGGAGGAAGAAGAATTAAATAAAATGGTAAACGAATACCGAGAAGATTTATTTATCAATTCGTATAAAGAAGCCTTGGTCGCACAAAATATAGATACGTTGGTTGCTGATCATACAATTAGTGAATTTTATACTGCCAACCAGAATATCTTTAGGTTAAATGAAGAATTAGTACAGTACAGAAGCTTGAGTTTTGCTTCTTCCGGAAGTGTAGATGCAAAAGTGACAAAAAAACTTATTTCTAATAATACGGTCGAAAACACGAATCAATTGCTAGAGAATGAGTTACAATACAATTCACTTCAACTCAATGATTCAGTATGGGTTACTTACACCCATTTTTTAGAATTATATCCCAGTCTAAAAAATAAAAAGAAATCTGAACTATTGCGAAAGAATAATTTTATAGTGGTAAAGGATTCGGTAAATACCCATTATTTTTATTTAAAAACATTTTTAGGACGAAATACTATTGCCCCTTTGCCCTATGTTACACCTGTAATAAAACAGATGATTTTGCATCAAAAAAAATTAAAATATATAAAAGAAATAGAGGATAAATTAATTCAAGAAGCTATCCAACAGGGTACCTATAAAAAATATTAATACACAAAACAAATGAACAAACACTTAATTATTGTTATCAGCCTTTTTATCGGATTAAATGCATTTGCTCAAAAGAAAATTAAAATAGACGGAGTAGCCGCGGTAGTCGGTAAAAATATTGTATTGAATTCTGATATTCAAAAGTATAAATTAGAATTAGAGCAATCCGGAGAGTCTGCTGATAAAATATCAGATTGTGAAATTCTGGAACAAATGATGCAACAAAAATTATTAGCCCATCATGCCGTTATTGATAGTTTGGTTGCCACCGAAGAAAGTGTAAAACCTATGGTAGCACGTAAATTACAATATTTTGAACAACAATTAGGAAGTGTTGATAAAGTAGTGGATCTATACGGTTTTGATAATGTAGATGATTTGACCAAAGAATTAACTCGAATAGAGATTGAAACTTCCTTAATCAGCCAAATGCAACAACAGATTACTTCCGATGTAAGCGTTACACCCGAAGAGGTAAGAAATTACTACAATAGTTTAAAAAAACAAAACGAGTTACCCGAATTTACCACCGAAATAAAGCTAGCTCAGATTGTATTAAATGCATCTCCCTCTAAGGAAGAAGTTAAAAGGGTTAAAGAAAAATTACTCCAATTAAAAAAAGAAATTGAAGATGGAGCCAGTATGAAAATGAAAGCCATTTTATATTCTGATGATCCCGGTGTAGTCCAAAATGGTGGTCTTTATACCATTACCCGCGAAAGTCAGTTTGTTAAAGAGTTTAAAGATGCCGCCTTTTCCTTAGATGAGGGGCAGGTATCTGAACCCTTTAAATCACAATTTGGGTATCATATCGTAAAGGTCGAAAAAGTAAAAGGACAACAAATTGATGTGCGTCATATACTAATTCAACCTAAGGTAACCGATGAAGAAAAAGAAGTGGTTAAACAAAAACTAGATAGTATTCGCGGTGAAATTAGTAAAGGAAATATTACATTTGAAGAGGCCGTAAAAAAATATTCTGAAGATAAGGCCACAAACAAGAACAAAGGGGTTATCTTAAATCCATTTACCAACGAAAGTACGTTTAGGTTAAGTGGGGAGCAGTTTATGAGAGCATTTCCCTCATTACACTCTAAAGTTTTTAACTTAAAACAAGGAGAAATGACCGATGTGTTTTACGATGAAACAAGAGAAGGTGAGAAAATGTTTAAATTAGTGTTAGTCAAAGAGAAAATTGATGGACATGTTGCCGATTTTGCTAAAGATTATGTAAAAATCCAGAATTTGGCACTCGCTAAAAAGAGAGAGGAAACACTGGAAGATTGGATTAGTGAAAAAATTAATGATACTTATATTAAAATAAGTGATGATTATAAAGATTGTACGTTTAAGAATAATTACAAAAAAACACAATAACCTATGTCTGATGTAGCCGCTGCAAAAAGATTAGTATCCAAATACCATCAACTAAAAAAAGAAATAGCTAAAGTAATCATTGGGCAAGACGAAGCTGTTGATCACGTACTTTTATCTATTTTTATTGGTGGACATTCACTCTTAATCGGAGTACCGGG